>CAZLTH010000045.1:0-10262 GCA_964562355.1 uncultured Syntrophomonadaceae bacterium
CCTCCCCGATCCCTGTCAACTGGCAACAATTAACTGATGCTGACTTCCAACTTTTTAACTTTCCAACCTTCCAACTTTTCAAAAAGGAGGGAAATAATGGTCGGATTTAAGTGGCGTGGTGTTATTGAGGGATTTTATGGGAAACCATGGACACTGGAAGAGCACAAAGATATGTTTAACTTCATGGGAAAACATAATATGAATATCTATATTTACGCCCCTAAAGATGACCCTTATCATAGGGTCAAGTGGACAGAGCCTTATCCCAAGGAATATCTGTCTGAACTGGCAGAGCTGGCAAAATCAGCTCTGGCTAATAATATTAACTTGGTATTTGCTATCAGTCCCGGACTCAGTATTGATTACCGCAGCGACAAACATTTTCGCTTGTTGCTGGAAAAGTGCCAGCAATTGCAAAATCTTGGCGTTGAGTCTTTTGGCTTATTCTTCGATGACATTCCGCAAGAACAAACAAAAAGATTGGCTGAGTTTCAAGCTGATTTGGCAAATCGTTTAAATAAGAAATTGCTGGCATCAGGTAGTGAGCAGTTATTTTTTTGCCCCACACTCTATCATGGAAGCGGCGAAAATGAATATGTGCAAACTTTGGGTGAGTCCCTGGCAATAAATATTGCTATCATGTGGACGGGACAAGACATATGCAGTTCCGTTTTAACTACCGAAGACACCCTGAAACTAAGCAAAATCCTGAGGAGACCGGTGCTTTACTGGGATAATTACCCTGTGAATGATCTGATGATGAAACCAGAATTACATATCGGACCATATATAAACAGAGATAGGGATTTATCTAACCACTGCCAAGGAATTGTTGCTAATCCCATGCCATTGGTGGAGAGTTCAAAAATAAGCTTGTCCCCAATTGCTGCTTACCTAGATTCCCCCACAAATTATGCCCCCGAAATCGCCTGGAAAGAAGCAATAGCAGAAGTTGTCGGCAAGAACTTTTCAGCTTTTTATCGTTTTGCACAGGGAAATACGATTTCACCGCTGCAACGAGGAGAGCCCGCACGTATGCAGCGCATGATTAGTGAATTCTGGCAGGCCATTAATAGGGCTGCTTTCATGGAAGCATTTTTAGAATTAAATACTTTTTTTCATGAAATGACTGATGACATTACAAAAATTAAAAATTCCTCCAATACAAAGTTAATACGAGAAATAGAACCGTGGTTGAATGAATATAAACAGTGGGGCGAAATAGGGAAATCAGCAGTAGAGTTAATTCTGAATATGTTTGATCTTCTCCTTGATGATACCTCTACAGCGGCTATTAAAGATGGAAAAACAGCTGCTCTGGATAAGTTACGCGCAGAATTAAAAACAGAGTTATCCCGGACTATTGACTTTAAAACTAAAGCTTGTGGTGAGGTGGTGCGGAATTTTGTTCAAGAGGTTTATCGTGCTACGGGGAGTTTGATGTGTAAATAATATAACTGCTTAGGAATGACTAAAAAATAATCTCCATATTTTAGCCGTGCCTGTCACCCCATTCGACTACGCTCAGGGCAAGCTCTGAGCGAGCTTGCGAGTCGAATGGGTCTCTTGTCTCAAATTATACTGCTATGTGTTTTTATACAAGTTGTTTTTTAGTCATTACTTAGGTTGTCAGGTTCACGGTTCAACGACTTACAGTTTGGGCATCTTGCCCTTCAACCTTGAACCCTTGAACTTTGAACCCGCATAATTATAAATAATAAACAAGAAGGAGCAAATACATATGTCTAAAAACAAAGAAAACGAACAAACCCAGCTTAAAGCTGAGCCATTCAAAATCAAGATGGTGGAGTCTATCCGTCAACTCACAATGACCGAGAGAAAAAAACTTATACACGAGGCAGGTTACAATCTCTTTGCCCTAGCTTCCGATGATGTGTTTATCGATCTCTTGACTGATAGTGGCACTTCCGCCATGAGCGACCGCCAGTGGGCAGGTCTGATGTTAGGAGACGAATCTTATGCTGGCAGGTCGTGACCCCAAAACAGGGGCAAATATCTACCCTGAACTGGAAATGGTAAGGCTGACAATCCCACGCCGGGTCTATACCAACTTGCATATGGAAGCAGTCGCTGAAACTGTGCAGAGGGTCTATGCCCGCCGAGATACTATCAGTGGACTAGCCTTTGAATCCGAACCACCAGTTTTACGGCACTTTACCGCTAGGTTTAGGAGGTTATAGTCAGCAGAAATAGCAGAGATTCGCAGCTTGTAAGATGCCAAGACTGAGGGAGCAGTAAATAGTGCTGATCATTTTAGATTTAGCATATTTAGGCATTCGTGTCAAAAAAGAACCGTCCCCAGTGGCTCGTCTCATCTGTACAAAGTCAAAATAAATTCCTCACCCGACATTTCTAGTTTAGGTTGCTTTCTCTTTAGTTTTTTCATATTAGCTAAGATCATCGGAATTCCTCTGCCCAACTTATCAATATACCTCATGTTCTCCATGTATTTTACAAGAAACGGATTTCTTGCGTAGGAAACGCCTATTTTCATTTTTTCAATTGTTACTGTATTCGGGATTCTTCCAGGGCTATGAAATTCGATTCTGTCATCAAATAATAAAATCCTAATCTTTGAGCCTTGTATACTATAATTCCTGTGAACTAATGCGTTTACTATGGCTTCTCTTAATACGATGTCTTCGTACTCGTGTACTTCTTTTCTAGTAGCACCTTCTATTGTCGAACTCGTTATCAAATTGTTTTTTATTACAGTCATTGTCTGTTCTACAACATCTTTCATTCTTCCATTAATCTCTTTTTTGTCGATTAATTCAACAGTAATGTCATTTCCATTAAAATGCGCAAATGATATACCAGCTTGAAATAGACTTTTCTCTGGTCTTTTTCCGAAAATCAAAAGACCGCCTACTGTACATATTGTTTCATTCCCCTTCTCTTTTAACATGTCCGCATTAACAAGTATTCTTTTAACGGTTTCTTTTTCTTCTTCATACAGATCAAAGGCGTTATAACTCATGAAATAATCTCTAATTTCATCAACATCCAAATCTCTTATGCCTGTTTCACTCACGCCACTAACATCAAAGTGGAATGCTCCGCTTACTTCAAAGAGCCTTAAAAGCTCCTCTTTTGTAGCAATCCTCTTAGTACTTCCAACCCTTATATAGTACTTATTACTGCTAGTATAGTATGGTTTATTGGTTCCTCTTTCTATATTAACAATCGCAATTCTTTTTCCCTCGTAAATAACCTCTGAATAACTCGGCATAATTGCTGGTATAACTGAATCTCTACAGATATTCATTACTTTTTCTTCTAGTCTCTCATTTATACCTACAACTTTGCCACTATCATCAACTCCGATAATAATAGTACCGCCTTCTGTATTGAGAAATGAAACTACTTCCTCTGCAAAAGATTTATTTATATCTCTTTTGAATTCAATATACAGATTTTCACCATTCTCTAGCATTTTTTTAATTTCTAAATTCTCCATCCATACTTCACCTCACCCTTGAGTGTCACTGGGGACGGTTCTTTTTTGGTTCGATCCCCATTACATCCTCTGATAATACCTTTCTAGCTAGAAGATAGAAATTCCTTCACAATATATACTATCCTAATGGGGTTATAAGCTCTCTAGGCAGAACACTGCATATAATGGAACTGACTTTATTTCGTTTTCAAAGCCAAAGTTTTTTGCTGATACTCTTATTGAGTATCTGGGATTGTATCTTTTTTTGTACACATTTAGGCTTCTTGATCTAGTACTTACTCCTGCCTTTACTTCTATGGGGATTATTGCATCCTCATCTTGTATTATAAAATCTATTTCCGCGGTGTCTTTTGATGTCCAGTAATGCAAATCGAAACTATTAGTTGCCAAGACTTGCGCCACATAATTTTCAACCAAAGCCCCCATAAATGTAAAACTGCTTGCTTCCCCTGACATTATGCTATGTAGTGATACTTTTGATTTTAATGCAAGTAATCCTATATCGCTCATATATATTTTAAAACTAGATAAATCTCTGTATGCTCTTGGAGGCATATACCCATGCTCTATTTTGTGACATTTAAGTATCACTCCCGCCGACTCAAGCCACGCTAGGGAAGCTCCAAAAATCGTTGCTGTTCCACCCTTTTGCACTACTTTATACTGAAACTTTTTGTTCTCCTTTGCTAATTGTGATGGAATCGAATCATAGACCCCTATAACCTTCGTCGCTTCACTCCGCAATGTATATTTAGACATATCGGCAATATAACTATCTAAAATCCCTTTTTTCACGTCAGCAACATCTATTATTCTTTCATCTTCAACGTACTTTTTGATAACATTTGGCATTCCACCTACGATCAAGTAGGTTTTAAACAATTCCAAACATAGACTATGGATTGCCGGGGACATTTCTTCATTTTCCCTGTAACATTTTCTGATCTCACCAGCTAAACTCTCTCTATCCAAAGACCATAGAAACTCTTCAAAGTCCATTGGATATAATGTCATCATAGTCACTTTGCCTACTGGAAAAGAAGATTTTTTCCTATCAATAGCAACCCCTAGCAAACTTCCGGCAGCAACAACATGATACTCTGGCGCCTCTTCACAAAAATACTTTAGAGATGTTACTGCTCTTGCGCAAGCTTGAATCTCATCAAAAAATATTAGCGTTTTCCCTTTTTCAATTTTTTCTCCAAAAAATAATTCCATCCTGCCAATCAAAAACTCTGGTGTAATTCTAACCTCAAAGTCTTTTACAATATCTTCATCTGTTTCAAAATTTACATATGTTACATTTTCATAGTTCTCGTTTCCGAATTCATTTACGATATAAGTTTTACCAACTTGTCTTGCTCCATGGATTATCAGCGGCATTCTATCCTTTTTGCTCTTCCACTCTAGTAGCCTGTTCATAATTTTTCTCTTCATAGTTAACACCTCACGGATATTATACTATATATCATACTTTTAAGTAATAAAAATCAAATATTTTTGATTTTTATTACTTAAAAGTCAAGCTAATTCTCTGGGAGGGAGTCCGCCCCCCCAATTTGTCAGCATATACGTAACTGCTCAGGTTCAAAGTTCAAGGGTCCAAGGTTAGGTTGAGGAGTAGTCCTTTGGCAAAGAGCAAAAAATGTCAAACAAAGCGTCCCTGAGACTTTAACTACCAAGATTTTATCACATTCTCAAAATATCCTCTAAGCCTATACCTCGCTCTATAACAGTAAGATGGTCTAGACGGCGTATTTCTTCCTCCAAGGAATGAGAAACATATAACTCTGCCAGGTGTGAGGTGTTGTGAATAACCATTACTCGTGGCTCTCTGTCTGGCAAATTCAAACTCGCCAAGCCTTTTTTTATAACATCTCTAACGGTAGGAAGTATAATCGGGAGCATAACTCGCCTGAGGAAATTCGTAGTAAAACCATTTAAATAGGTGACCTCAAAGTCAATTTTGTCAAACAACTTTTGGGTGGTAAAATCAGCCAAGCCTATACCGTTAGCATTGCCATGCGAGGCGGCGGAAAGGTCTAGGACTGCTAGGCGAGTGATGGAAGGTTTTGCCGGATCAGGAATCTCGTCTAGCCTCAGGCGACCAATCACATTTGTATCCATTCCCGTACCGCTGAATTCTTTACCCATTTCTCGTACAATCAAAAAATCTAAAAAATCTAGTGGTAGCGCAGGGGAAAGTTCCCTAGCTTTTATCAGCAGCTCCCTATCTTTTTGTATTATTTCTTCTGCTGGAAAGCCTTCCAGTACAGCTGTTTCTTCATTAGCGTTCTCGACAATAGCCAAACCTCCTAGAACAGGAAGTTTATTCAGGAGGAAGGCGCCTACCTCAAGCACGGATTTACCCATCCCCAGCACTCCGACAGCATGTGCCACTACCGCACCTTCTGTCCGTCCCAAGCCCACTGAAAGCATTTTAAGTAACCCGCTGGCATGATTTCCTGCCAGCAGACTGGTATGCGGTTTTATCCTGTTAACTACTATTATCCCGTCAGCATTGACAGCTTCTTTAGCACAATAAACCTTAAAGTCTGAAACTGTTTCCCCCAACATTACTGTTTGGTTTGAAGACAGAATCGGCGCACCTGTGCGTTTTTTGTTAATACCTAAATCATCAAGCACCTGCCTCATGCCAGACGATGTGCCCCCACCATGACTTCCCATAGCTGCTACCAGAAAAGGGGTGCCACCTAGAGCACGTATCTCTTCTACGAGCAACTTTAGTATTTCAGGGATATTGGCTATACCACGACTGCCAACAGTGATCGCAATATTATCTCCAAGTGAAATTTTTTCAGCCAGATGCATGTTTTGAACGGCAGTTTTTGTGGCTACGAGCAGATTCTCGACTTTATGATTCGAGAATGATTGCCTTGCCAAGCAAAATTCAGGAAAGGGTGTTTTTATAGCGATTATCTTACCTCCTTTTCTACCACATTTGAATATTCGTGTCAAAAAAGAACCGTCCCTAGTGGTTCTCTCCCTTTTTCCCAAATGCCAATACTTTATTATTTCTTCAACCGCACCTCCGCAAACTCGGAGTGGCCGCCGCCAACAGTTTCAGGCGCTACTTCCTCCTGATTTTTCCCCCTATACTGCCTAAAGAAAACTACAACTGCCAAGGCTAATCCCAAGAGATCGGTTTCTATGCCACCTTTCATCAAGGCCAATGAACTTACCAGCAGAAAAAACCTTTCCCATAAAACCAACTTTTTGTTTAAAAAACCAATAGTCCCCACTGACATCACTATAACACCAATAACAGCTGTGACAAAAGCCAAGAGAATTACCGGAGCAGAGCCAACCATAAGCAATTCGGGCGTATAAACAAACATAAAGGGGACTATAAACCCTGCCAAGGCTATTTTCATCGCCGTGACACCTGTTTGCGCCATATCACTACCGGCAATGGCCGCCCCAGCATAAGCAGCTAAAGCAACCGGGGGCGTGATGGCAGAGGTAATAGCAGCATAAAAAACAAACATATGTGCTGCCAAAGGAGCAACTCCTATGTCCATCAGGGCAGGTGCTCCGAGGGTAGCCATAACAAGATACGTTGCCGTTGTCGGTAGACCCATACCTAAAAATTTTGCTCCAATCGCAGCCAGAACCAGTGCCGCCAACAGGTGTCCACCTGAAAAGGCAATAATGATGCTGGAAAGCCTAAGTCCTACACCAGTCAGAGTGACGATACCAATAACCAACCCAGCACAAGCGCAGGCCATTATTACAGTCAAAGCATTGCGAGCCCCCGTCTCCAAAGCAGCAATAATATCTTTGGGACTCATAGCTGTTTCTTTACGAAACCAAGAAACCACAATAGTAACCAGGATAACCCAGTAACCAGTTTTGAGGGGGGTATACCTGACAATTATCAAGAGATAGATGAGAAGGATAATGGGGATAAACATGTGTATCCCCTTGGTAATGGTTTGCTTAAAGTCGGGAATCTCTGATTTGGACAAACCTTTAAGGTCCAACCGCTTAGCCTCGTAGTGTACTCCGGCACCTACAGAGGCAAAATAAAGCAAGGCAGGAATTGTTGCAGCTATGACAACTGTCACATAGTCTATAACCAAAAACTCTGCAATAATAAAAGCCGAGGCTCCCATAATCGGCGGCATAATCTGTCCGCCAGTAGAAGCTGCGGCCTCCACTGCCCCAGCAAAATGCTTTTTATAACCTACTTTTTTCATTAATGGTATGGTAAAGGCCCCGGTTGTCACAACATTAGCCACCGCACTACCGGAGATACTACCCATAAAGCCACTAGCTATTACTGCTGTTTTAGCTGGCCCCCCTACGGCCCTGCCTGTTACAGCATAAGCCAAATCAATAAAATACTGACCTATGCCTGACTTTTCTAAAAAAGCACCAAAAAGAATAAACATAAAAATAAAAGTCGCCGAAACGCCCAGAGGAAGACCAAAAAGTCCCTCTAATGTCAAAAACTGTTGAGTGGCTATACGATGTAACGAGTAACCGCGATGTCCCAATGCCCCGGGAATAAGATAGCCAAAATAACCGTACAATAAAAAGACAATAGCTACAATTGGCAGAGCATTGCCAGTAACTCGCCTAGTCATCTCCAAAACCACTAAGACTAAAATAATCCCCATAGTCGAATCCAGCCTAGTCCAATCGCCGGCCCGGTCCATTAATGCTCGCAGGTTAAAAACGAGATAAAAAGTGCTAACCATTCCCAGCAGAAGAAAAAGTCCATCTGTCAACTTAACCCAGAGCTTCTCTGTACGATCTTTTCGGAGCGGATAAAGCAAAACAACTAGGATAATCGCAAACAGCAAGTGATAAGAGCGCTGCAACCAAGGTGTTAAAAGACCGAACCCAGCAGTATAAAGATGAAAGAGCGACATAGCCACAGCAACAATACTAACCATCCGGAGAACTAACTTTTCTTCTCTTGTTTTTTCTTCTGGTAACATCAATACTTTACCTCCTGGCTTTTATATCCTGTACTGAGATAATGACTAGTTCGCCAAGTCTGAACTCATCCGTTAAAAAAATTTCTTTATTATCAAACACAAGGGTATGCTTCGCTATCCTGCTAATTCGTAAAGGTAACTCTGGCAACAATAAGTTTATATTCTTTACTACCTGCATACCACCCTCAAGCACTAGGTCTCCCTGACAATCTCCCAACCCGGCCCCAAAAATATTTCCTCTCATTTCTAAAAGAAGAAGTTTTCCCTCAGAAATTTTAAACAACTCATAAACTGGCAGCAAATCTACCGAGTGTATATATCTTAGTATAAATTTTTCTTCTGACTGTACTGGAATCATTAAAAACTTTTCCCCAGCAGCAGAGTCCAGCACCAAGTAATAATCGCTATCCTGTTCCAAAAGGATTCTCCTGCACGAATTTAGGCTGACACCCTGGACCGCCAAGAAAACTAAAGTCAATAAGGTTACCGCTAGAAGAAAGGGTGGAGACAGAGTTCTCCACCCTTTGAATTGTCTGCTCAGCAAAAGCTTTAAGGCCTCAAATGATCAGGTACGTTGAGTCCAGCTCCCTCCAGATACCGAATAACTCCGGGATGCAGAGGAATAGTAGCCTCATCAATTGTATTCTGTCTCGTCGTCCATTCAGCCAAATGGTGAACCTTTATCAACTCATCCTGGTTTGCAAATATAGCCTTGACCACTTGATAAACATATTCCTCAGGAGCATCGCGGTGAACTATCACCTTGTTCCAAACTCCGGTAGTAGTTACAGGCTCATCAAGACCATAAACATCAGGTGTAATAGTTACTGCCGGGTAAAAAGGATACTCCGCTTGGAGTTTTTTCTGTTCTGCTGGCGTAAGAGAAAGTATCCTTATGTCATGAGTTGTCGCCAAGTCAATAATGGTAGAAGTGGGTGCCCCCACAATCCAAGAACCTGCATCTAAGTGACCGTCTCTTATCGCTCCGATTTGTTCGGCGAAGGAAAGTCGCTCTACTGTAAAATCGTCCGGAGTAATACCCAATAGGGTCAATAGACGCGTTGCTACAACCTCTGTGCCGCTGCCAGGAGCACCTATTGAAACTCTCTTGCCCTTCAAATCTGCAAAAGACTCAATGCCGCTGTCAGCAAGAGTCACAAGATGAAAGGTACTAGGGTACATCGCAAACATACCCAGTACATTCTGAGGGTCTCCATCAAACATACCTACACCATGAAAAGCCTCGTAAGCCACATCTGTCTGAACCAAACCCATCTGAGTCTCTTCGTCACTAACCAGCTTGGCATTTGCTACAGAGGCCCCGGTTACTTCGGCACTGGCATCAAAACCATCAACGTGAGCGGTAATAATCTCCGCCAGTCTGCCACCATACGGGAAATATACGCCACCAGTACCACCGGTAGCAATAGTGAGACGGGTTCCCCAGGTTATCGCAACTACCTCATCCTCGCCATTTTCTGGAGCTGGATCCGGTTCCGGCGCCGCCTCCTGACCGCACCCCACAAGCATGGAAATCATCAGCATAGCTACAACCATCAGCATAAATATTTTTCTTTTTTGGATACCTTTTAACATTTTAATTTGTTCCTCCTCTTTTTTTTATAAATCTTTCACCGTTCCGCACTGCTATCAAAAACAACAGTAACTTCTTTCTACTTAAAACACGACCCTTACTACTCAACTACCAAACTAGCTTCAATCAAATAAAACTCTCTTCTTCTCACACACCTCCTCCTTTTTTTGAGCCAAAAATTACTTTAATGATATAGAACAAAAATAGCTTTGTTGAATAT
>CAZLTH010000046.1:0-10173 GCA_964562355.1 uncultured Syntrophomonadaceae bacterium
TTTCTAAATTCTGACCTATAGCCATAATGACTGTATCCACATTCATTTTAAACTCCGAACCCTTAACCGGCACCGGACGACGACGCCCGGAACTGTCAGGCTCACCCAGAACCATGCTAATACACTCTATCTCTTGCACACGACTCTCTCCCGGAACAATAGCCACCGGAGCAGTAAGGAAGTGAAACTTAACTCCTTCTTCTTCCGCTTCTGTAATCTCTT
Organism: uncultured Syntrophomonadaceae bacterium; assembly: GCA_964562355.1. GTDB lineage: Bacteria > Bacillota > Dethiobacteria > PWVN01 > PWVN01 > CAZLTH01. The sequence goes on from CAZLTH010000046.1 coordinate 223, forward strand.
CCGGGTTAGCCGGCATTTCAGCCAGGGTACGGCGATAAACAACAACAACTTCTTTTGCTCCTAGTCTTAAAGCCGTCCGAGCAGCATCCATAGCTGTATTACCACCACCAACGACAACAACCCTGTGTCCGGCAACATTGGGAGGATGTCCTTCGATTACATCTCTTAAAAAACCAATGCCTTTTAGAATACCAAGGGTATCTTCTTTTTCCAGACCCATTCCCTGGGCTTGCTGGCAACCTAGTCCTAAGAAAACAGCATCATATTTTTCTTTTAGCTCTTCTAGCGTAAAGTCCTTGCCCAAAATTTCTCCCAAACGTACTTCTTTACAGAGATCGGTAATCAGGTTTATTTCACTATCAAGGAGTTTTTTGGGCAGACGATACTCCGGAATACCATAACGCAACATACCTCCAAGCTTGGGTCCAGCGTCAAAAAGAATCACCTGGTGACCTTCTAAAGCTAAATAATACGCTGCTGTCAAACCGGCAGGTCCTCCACCTACTACGGCCACTTCATAACCGGTAGATTCTTTAACCTGTGGTTTGTAAGAAGTAATGTTTTCTAAATCATAATCACCGGCAAACCTTTTCAAAGCACAGATATCCACCGGATCATCTACAACATTACGACGACAGGCATCCTCGCAAAAACGTGGACATACTCGCCCACATATAGAAGGCAGTGGCATCGTCTCTTTGATCAGTTCAGCCGCTTTGGCATATTGCTTATTATCTAAATGAGCAATAAACCCATGAATATCTACCTGTGCCGGACAGGCCAGCTGGCAGGGAGCTACACAATCACCACAGTGTTCCACCATAAGAAGCTCCAGCCCCATGCGGCGCAAACTACTTAAAGCCTCACTACTGGTTGTAACTACCATCCCTTCCTTTATCTCTGTCGAGCAGGCCGTTACAGGGCCACGTGCGCCAGCTATTTCTACAAAACACATCCGGCAAGAAGCAAAAGGCTTCAGGCGCGGATCATAACAAAGATGTGGAATATCAATCCCGTGAGCCATAGCAGTTTCTAAAAGATTTGCTCCTTCTTCCGCCATGACTTTTTTTCCATCAATTAAAAGGCTTACTTTCGCCATACTACTTCCCCCAATCAATTATATTTGAGTGACTCAGTGACTAAGTGACTAAGTGACTCAGTAAGTCAGTTTAATGGTTATTACCATCTGCTGTTCCTCATCATCAACTGTTAACAACATAGGTAAAGAGACGAAAAGGGGTTACGGGGTCTTTCTACCTCTCTTTACCTTTTAACCTCGTCCTCTCTTAACCTTTCGGCTTCGACGTCACCACAATAGCATCAAATTTGCAACTATCCAGACAAAGACCACAGCGAGTACATTTTTCTGTATCAATAGTATGCACTTCCTTTTTCTCCCCGCTTATAGCTTCTACGGCACACCGCTTGATACAAAGTCCGCAACCCTTACATTCTTCTACTATTTCATACTCGATCAGGGCTTTGCAGTTTTTAGCAGGACAAACTCCCTCTTTTATATGCGCATCGTATTCATCCCGGAAATACTTGATGGTAGTCAACACAGGATTAGGGAGAGTTTGTCCCAAGCCACAAAGTGCCCCCAATTTGATTTTCTCTCCCAATTCTTGCAGAAGTTCTATATCCCCTTCTTTCCCTCTGCCACCAACAATCCTATTTAAAATACGTAACATCTCTCCCGTCCCTATACGGCAAAAAGTACATTTACCACAAGACTCCTCCAAGGTAAACCCAAGAAAAAACTTGGCTACATCCACCATACAAGTCTCTTCATCCATAATCAGGAGTCCACCGGAACCCATAATAGCGCCTATCTCGGCTAGAGACTCATAATCCACCGGAGTATCTCCTAAAGAAGCCGGTATGCATCCACCGGAAGGTCCTCCCGTCTGAACAGCTTTAAAAGGTTTGCCTGTAGAAATTCCTCCACCAATATCGAAAACCACTTCATTAACAGTAATTCCCATTGGAACTTCAATAAGACCACCACGATTTACTTTGCCAGCCAAGGCAAACACTTTAGTGCCTTTGCTTTTAGCAGTACCATAGGCATTAAAGGCTGCTGCCCCCTGATGTATAATGTGAGACACATTACCAAAGGTTTCTACATTGTTGATGACTGTCGGACAACCAAAGAGACCTTTCTGTGCCGGAAAAGGAGGACGCGAACGAGGCATACCGCGTTTTCCTTCAATGGACATAAGAAGAGCCGTCTCCTCACCGCAAACAAACGCCCCGGCACCTTCTCGAATAATTATCTTAAAATCGAAACCTGTCCCAAAAATGTTTTGACCCAAAATTCCTTTCTCTTCAGCCTGCGCAATAGCAATGTTTAAACGATGCACAGCTAGCGGATATTCAGCTCGAATATAAACATAGCCTGTATCAGCACCAATAGCATACCCGGCCAAAAGCATTCCCTCCAGCACACTGTGCGGATCGCTTTCCAATATACTACGATCCATAAATGCTCCCGGGTCACCTTCGTCAGCATTACAAACAATATATTTCTGTTCCCCTTCAGCCTTCTGAGCAAAAGACCATTTCATATGCGTTGGGAAACCGGCTCCGCCTCGCCCTCGCAAACCTGACTCTTTTATTTCCTCAATAACCTCCGCTGGTGTCATCTTATTCAAAGCCTTTTCTAAACCCACATATCCGCCAGCCTGTCTATAGCTGTCAATCTCCTCAGGATCTATCTGACCACAATTTTTGAGCAAAATGCGCTGTTGCCTCTCCATGAACAATTTATCTTCTGTGTCTTTGTCTTGAGCAAGTACCAGCAAATCTTCTACCGGAGTTCCTTTGACGATATGCTCTTCGATAATAACCTGAACAGTCTCCGGAGTTACTTTGCCATAAGTATAACTTTTGCCCTCCTCAGTTATAACTTCCACTAGGGGCTCGTTATAGCACATACCAATACAACCGGTACGTTCCGGCTGAACTTTCGCAGCTTGCAAGACATCTTTAAAAGCATCATAAACACCTGATGCTCCAGCTGCTATCCCGCAAGTAGCCAGACCCACCTTTATTCTGTACTGTTCAGCAGGGACGATTATAATCTTTTCTGCTGCAACTTCCTCTTCTCCCGCTATACCTTCCTTGGCAGTAAGTTTAGCCGCTTCCGGGTCCCGAACATCCTTGATGACTTTCCTTACCTTGTCAGAGGTAAGGTGTGGGTGAACTTCCCCATTGACAGTCGCCACAGGTGCCAAGCTACAGCAACCGATACAGGCTACTTTTTCCAGAGTGAACATATTATCAGGGCTTGTCCCCCAGTCCTCAACACCTGTTTCCTGCTGGAATAATTCCGTGACTCTTTCCGCCCCCATCAAATGACAAGCAGTACCGTGACAAACATGAATAACGTTCTTTCCTGCTGGCTCCAACTTGAATTGGGCATAAAAAGTTATGATACTATACAATTTACTGGCAGGGATACCTGTAAGTTCTGATATCCTCTGCAACATTTCCAGAGATAAATAACCAAAGGTGTTTTGAACATCTTGCAATATTGGAATAGCTGAACCCAGATAAGCATGGTGTCGCCGAACTATCTCGTCAATGGCAAAAAGTGAGTTGCTCTCCGCTAGCACGTTGACACCTGTTCCAACTTTATCTTCCATAATATTGACTCCTTTCCAGCGTTTTAGATTAGTTAAACCTATTTTTCTTTTCTCCAACTCGTTCGACTTTCTCTCAGAGCTTGCCTCGTTCGACTGTGCTCAGGGCAAGCTCTGAGTATAGTCAAACGGAACATACCTCTAACACCCCACATCTAACCTCCAAACAACCTCTCACCTCCCAAACAGCCTTCAATTCAGCTTCCCAGCCTAAAACCTAAAACTCCGTCCCACTTCCCAAAACCCCCATCTAACTTCCAACTCAATCTCTACCCACCTGTCTACCTTTGCACTTCTTTTAACTAAAACTTCTAAGACAGACTGCCTTTCTGAAAAATCTGAAACCTCTGGAAATATCGAAAATACCAAAACACGAAGGTAAAGACATCCTTCTTTATCGACCTTATTTTCGACATTTATAATTTAATCTCCTGCCACTGGCCCTTATTAAATTTCCACCAAGTTGCCAGCCCTTGAGTGGCAGTAGCAATGTTTATCGCCCACCAGATGCCATTAGTCTGAAAATCAAACATAAATCCTAAAATATATATAAGTGGAATGCGCACAAACCAAGAATGAATCATGCTATACACAAGAGGAGTTTTGGTGTCTCCACCACCGCGCAATGCTCCAGAAAAAACCATCGCTAGAGCCAAGAACGGCTGGGAATAAAGCATTATCCGCAAATATTGTGCCCCTACATCAACCACTGAAGCGTTATCAGTGAACATACCCATGATTTGCCTGGCTAGAATAAAAAAAACAATACCTGCCACAGACATTAACAAAGCAGCTATAGCTGCAGCTGCAAGACCACTCTTTTTAGCCCTATCATTTTTTTGTGCCCCTATATTCTGGCTAACCAAAGTTGCAGCTCCTGTACCAAAAGCAAGTCCGGGCATAAAAGAAATTGCCTCCACCTGGAGACCAATGGTAAAAGCAGCTACGGCATAAGTAGCATGAACAGTGTTAGCTACAAACCAAAGAGTCACCATGCCCGTGCCGGCACGTACAAGACCTTGTAACCCAGCCGGAAATCCTATACGAATTATTTTGTACATTAAATCTTTCTTCAGCTCAAAGCAAGAAAAAACATCTGTTCTAGCAGCAAAGCGACCGCTCTTTAAAACCCACACTCCTATAGATGCCCCCACAATTCTGGAAAGAACTGTTGCCCAAGCCGCCCCCTGTATCCCCAGGCGAGGGAAAAATCCTATCCCAAAGATTAAAAAATAATTGAAAACAATGTTGATAATATTGATCAAGAGCATTATTTTAAGAGGTGTCCTAGTGTCACCTGCTCCCTGAAGAATAGAGTTGATGATAAAGTTAGGCAACATAAAAATAAGACCTAAAAAAATTATCCGTATGTAAGGGATACCCAGAACTACAACTTTGTTCTCCGCACCCAGAACATTAAACAAGAAAGGCGAAAGTAAAAGGCCTATGATTGTTAAGACTATTGACATTAGTACACCCAAAATCAACGACTGGTCAACTACCCGAATTACTCCTTTTTCATCTCCGGCCCCGGTATATCTGGCTACCAGTACCTGGGAACCAGTGGAAACAGCCAAAATAAAAATAAGGACGGCCATCAGCACAGTTCGCCCCATACCGACTGCAGCCAAGGACTGTGGGCCTAAGGTTCCGACCATCATGGTATCTATAAGACCCATCGTTGTCTGTAGCAAAGAAGCGAGAGCAATAGGCCAAGAAAGATAAAAAATATTCTTTACTATACTTCCTTCAGTTAAGTTTCTCCGTTTATTTATCTGGTTGAATCTACTTGTATTATTTAAAATAAAACATTTGCCCCTTTTTCTGCTTATACTGACACAGACTATAGTAGCATAGGGGAGATTTTTTTACAATATTAATTTTTCAAATCGACTTTGCTCGGAGACTCCCCACCTTCACTCTCGTTTGGTAGGGACTCGTTGTTCACCGCCCCCCGGACGCTTCACTCTCCTAGGTGTCTCACCACTTTCTACTTCTCACCTAAGATCAACTCTACGGCGAGCTATTAGTGAGTTGACCATGAAATTTATGATAATAATAGTAATGATCAAAACTGTTCCGGTTGCATAAGCTCTTTCCATGGAAATCCCCTCTATAGCCAGAATATAAAGGTGTAGAGACATGGAGCGACCGGGGTCAAGTAGCGACCGGGGAAGCATCAGAGCACTTCCTGCTGTCAGCATCACCGCAGCTGTTTCTCCCACCACCCTGCCTAACCCCAGTATTACCCCTGTAACTATGCCCGGAAGAGCAGGCGGCAGAATTACCTTGACTATCGTCTGCCATCTAGTGGCCCCTAGAGCAAAACTACCCTCACGAAAGCTCTTCGGGACGGCATTTATAGCTTCCTCTGCTGTTCGCACTATAGTAGGAAGAATCATCAGAGAAAGAGTAAGGCTGCCGGACAAAATAGACCAGCCCATTTGTAGAAAAATAACAAAAAAGGTAAAGCCAAAAATGCCAAAAATGATAGACGGAATACCGGCAAGAGATTCTGTGGTAAAGCGAATTACCTGCAATAACTTTCCTTGATGGGTGTATTCTGTCAAAAAAATAGCCGCGCCAACCCCGATGGGAGTAGCCAAGAATAAAGATACTATAGCGAGATAAATAGTTGCTACTATGGGGGATAAAACCCCACCTTCTTCGCCGCCACGGCGTGGGGCTTCCGTCAAAAAATCCCAGTCAACATGGACTATCCCCCGACTTACAACCTGCCCAATAATAAGAATCAAAGACAACAAAACAAAAGCAGCGGTAACCCAGAGAAAAAACTTGCAAATTTTTTCTTCTGTTTTAGGAGTCATCAAGCATCACCTCTGTTTTTCAAACTTAAATTTACCAATAAATTAAGTGCCATAATAAAAACAAAAAGAACAATCCCTGTGGCGAAAAGAGCTTGGCGATGATCTCCAAAGGCATACCCCATCTCAATAGCGATATTGCCAGTAAGAGTCCGCACCGGGTCAAGGAATGAACCGGGCATTTTGGTAACATTCCCGGTGACCATAATCATGGCCATAGTTTCTCCTATTGCTCTCCCCATACCTAAAATTATTCCGACAATTACTCCTTTTTTGGAGGCAGGTAGCAAAACACGCTTGACTGTCTGCCAGTGTGTTGCTCCCAATGCTAAAGATCCATCCTTATATGAAGAAGGCACGCTACGAATCGCATCTTCAGAAATATTGATTATAGTAGGCAAAATCATGATAGCCAAAATAATTGAGCCCGCCAGAGCACTAAAGCCTGTACCACCAAGGTAGTTTCTTAAAAAAGGAACCAAGGTGGTCAGCCCCCAGAAACCGTACACTACTGAGGGAATCCCTGCCAAAAGCTGGATGGCTTGGCGCATGGGCTGAATAATAAATTTAGGAGCAAATTCTGCCAAAAAAATAGCCCCTCCCAAACCAAGGGGAACCGCTATCAATAAAGCTCCTGCTGTTACCATTAGTGAGCCCACAATTAGCGGTAGAATACCGAAAACACCTTGCATCGGCCTCCATTCAACATTAAAAATGAAATCTTTTATGCCCGTCCTTAGCATCAGGGGAAGACCACTATAAAAAACAAAAAAAGTAATAATTCCCACAGCCAGAACAGAGGTAATGGCTGTCAGGAAAAGAACTTTTTTAACCAGATTTTCATAAACTCGTCGATTAAAGCTAAAGCGACCCCCCGACTGTTTCCCAGAGTTAAGTAAATCTTCTTGTGTATGTTTGTTTTGACGTATATTTTTTTTCAAAGCATTTTGCCCCCTCGCTGTCTTTCCTTCTCTCTCTTACATCCCAACTCCTGCTTCGAGAAAACAGTTTTATTTTACCACCTTTTTCAAAAAAAAATCTTTTCGGAAACAGTTTTTTTACTGCTCTCGAAAAGAATGTGGACAAGTGAATAAGTGACTAAGTGACTGAGTGACTGAGTAAAGACGCAGGGGACCGAAGAACCAGTGGATAAGTAGGATCAGTTAAACCCTCGTTAACCCTCGTTGTTCCTACTTAGTCGCTTACAGCCGTAGAGCTTGCCCCATTCGACTACGCTCAGGGTAAACTCTGTCGAATGGGCTGACTTAGTCACTTAGTCACTTAGTCACTTGTTACCCTCCGTCGTTCCTACTTAGTCACTTACAGCCTCCTGTCTGCGTGCGGTGACGCACAGGCAGGTAGGCTGACTTAGTCACTTAGTCACTCGCATCAATCTACCCTGATTAAGTCTTCTGCTGCTACTACTGCCTGACCTTCACTGCTCAACACAAAGTCTATAAATTCTTTTGCCAATCCTGACGGCTCACCTTTAGTTATAAAGATAAAAGGTCTGGCAATCTGGTAAGTTCCCGCCAAAATGTTTTTCTCAGTAGGCTCTACTCCATCCACTCTTACAGTTTTAACTTCTTCATTCAAAGCTGCTAGGGAAATATAGCCAACAGCATCCTCATTACCTGCTACGGCAGACCTAACAGCGCCTGTAGAAGGTTGTACAATTACTCCATCACCAATATAGGTATCATCCATAACCATATCCTCAAAAGCCCCTCTAGTGCCGGAGCCTTCTTCTCTGGTAACCGCCATAATCTCTTCATCTGCTCCTCCTACTTCTTGCCAGTTAGTTATCTCACCGGCAAAAATACCTCTTACCTGCTCTAACGTCAAATCAGTTATATCGTTAGCAGGATGAACCACCACGGCTATACCGTCTCTAGCTATGATAAACTCCGACAACCCAAACTCTTTTTCTCCCTCTCTCAAATACCTAGAAGAACTACCAATATCAGCAGTTCCTTCATTAGCCGCATTAATTCCGGCACTTGAGCCGATAGACTGTGTCATAATGCTTGTTTCCGTATGCTTGGCCATAAAGGCCTCAGCCAATGCCCTAGAGACAAAATCTACAGAAGTAGAACCAGCAACCATCAGAGAACCAGTAAGCCCTTCTTCAACTGGCACAGGTTCTGCACCATTGCCATTAGCATTCCCATTGGTAGGTTCTTCCACTGCCCCCTGACCACATCCTGTCACCATCACCACAGCCAACAAACACACTACAGCTAAAATCACTAGACCCTTTGATTTCTTTAAACTCACAAATTTCGACCTCCTTTTTTTAAAATCTAACACAGTATAGCATACAAATGTAAATTTACTTTGTTGTAAATGTAAAGTAAGTGTAAAGTTTATGAAAAGAAGATGAGAAAATATCTTGCTTGATTTTTGGAGCAAATTCTTGTAAGATATATTAGTAACCGTTCACGCCCATATTGTCATTTCGACCGAAGGGAGAAATCTTAACGTGAACAAGAAGATTTCTCCCTTCGGTCGAAATGACATGGCAGATGAATCACAGAGGGGGGACACACCTTCTCTTAAAAGGAGATGTGTCCCCTTACCATTAAAGGGGGATTTTCTATGCGTTATGAAGGAATGGTTTACAGACCGCCCAGCGAAGCTTCCAGTCTTATAATTCAAGCTACAGTAGGTTGCCCTCATAACAAGTGCGCTTTTTGTGCCATGTACAAAAAAAGTAAGTTTAAAATTAGACCCGTGGGAGATATCAAAGAAGACTTGGATATGGCTAAAGACTATTACGGTGAGGGAATCAGAACAATTTTTTTCGCCGATGGCAATACCATTATCATGAAAACAAAAGATTTAGTAGAAATATTCACCTATGCCCACCAGGTTTTTCCTTACTTGGAGCGTATCACTCTCTACGGTTCCGTTCGCTTTATAATTCGTAAAAATCTGTCCGAGCTGAAACAACTAAAAGAAGCCGGGTTACTGCGTCTCCACTGCGGCATGGAGTCCGGTGACAGTGAAGTGCTGCAATTAATCAATAAAAGTTCTACTGCTACCGAAATAATCAAAGCTGGCCAGCTTGTTAAAGAGGCCGGTATAAGCTTAAGTGAATATATTATTGTAGGAGTCGGAGGGCAAAAAATGTGGCGTCAACACGCTATCAACAGTGCTTTAGTTCTAAACAAGATAAACCCTGATTTTATACGTCTGAGAACCTTTATGCCCTGCCCGGGAACACTCTTATATGAAAAATTCAAACAAGGTGAATTCAAACTTCTTTCCCCCCATGAGGCTCTACGAGAAACAGCACTTTTTGTAAAAACGCTAGAGGGTCTAAACAGCAATTTGCTAAGCGACCACACCTCTAATTATTGTAACGTCAATGGTCAGCTACCCAACGACAAACCAAAAATGTTAGAAGCAATCGCTGCTGCCTTATCCGTGGATGAAGAAATGTTTCGCAACCCGGAAGTGGTCTGTTTATGATAGTGACT
>CAZLTH010000047.1:0-10104 GCA_964562355.1 uncultured Syntrophomonadaceae bacterium
AGGTTAAGAGGTTAAGAGGTTAAGAGGTTAAGAGGTTAAGAGAGGTAGAAAACCCTGTAACCCATAACTCCTTTTCGTCTCTTTATCTTTTTATCTCTTTACCTAATGTTGTTTAAGAGGCTAAGGTGAATTGGGAGTAGAATAATGAAAGAAAAAATATTACAAGCATTAAAAGAAGAACAGGATTATATCTCCGGCGCAGGATTGAGCCGGGTGTTGGGGATTTCTCGGGCTGCTGTCTGGAAGCATATACAGTCTCTACGAGCCAAGGGTTATGTGATCGCATCTCGTCCTAATGCCGGCTATCTTTTACAAAAATGCCCTGACCTTCTTTTGCCGGCAGAATTAAAACCGCTTCTAGAAACCAGTGTTCTAGGAGCGGTTATTAAATATCAGGAAGAAGTTATCTCAACTAACCTTTTAGCTAGGGATCTGGCTAGGAAGGGTGCTCAGGAAGGCACATTGATTGTAGCCGAAACACAGTCAGGAGGACGAGGGCGACTTGGTCGTTCCTGGTCTTCACCGCATGGCGGCATCTGGTTTTCTATGATTTTACGCCCCAAAGTCAGTCCTTTTCAGGTACCACTTTACACTCTTTTAACAGCAGTAGCTTTAACGGAAGCTTTATGGCAGGAAGAGAGCCTTAAAATAGGTATTAAATGGCCCAACGATCTTTTATACGAGGGCAAAAAAGTAGCCGGCATATTAACAGAAGTGAACGCTGAAGTAGAAAGAGTTAACTATATGATTGTGGGGATAGGTATAAATGCAAACTTTGATAGGGAACTCTTGCCTACAGAAATTCAGTATAAGGCTACGACCTTAAAAAATATTTTGGGTCGTTCGGTAAACCGTAAGGCGTTAATGTGTACTTTTCTAAAAATTTGGGAAAACCTTTACTTGCTTACAGCGAAAGAGGGCTTTCTCGAGATGCTAGATTTGTGGCGCAAATATAATGTTACTTTAGGCAAGGAAATAGAAATAAAAGTGGGAGAAACAGCTATCAAGGGGGTTGCCCAGGATATAGATGAACGAGGGGCTTTAGTTTTGATTGATGCTGCTGGCGACAAAAAAGTCTTTATGGCTGGGGAAGTAACTTTGTTAGATACTACAAAGGCTAACTAACTTGCATTCTTGGGAAGTGTTCAGAAATTAGGAATTGATGCTCTCTTATCAGTTACCAGTTACCAGTTATCAGTTGCCAGTTTACAGTATAATACACGCCAATAATTTTTTGCCTGAATAGTAAACCTTAAAATTTTTAAGGGTTGACAATAGGAGTGTCTCTGTTGTATACTTCTGCTAGACCAACAAAGAAAGGAAGATATTATGGAAACAAGAAAAGTAATATTAACAGGACTTTTGGCAGCGATGACAGGGATAGGGGCTTATATAGCTATACCTATACAGCCGGTGCCTTTTACTATGCAGGTTTTTGTTGTTCTCCTAGCAGGAGTGCTCCTAGGGGCAAAATATGGGGCTTTAAGTCAGGTGGTCTATGTTCTGCTTGGATTAATTGCACCAGTGTATGCTGGTGGAGCTTCGGGGGCAGGAGTTCTTTTTGGTCCTACAGGAGGGTATATTTTTGGCTTTATTGCAGCTGCTTTTTTTATCGGATTGATGACCAAAAAAAATCTAGGCAAAGGATATAAAGCCTTAATCAGAGTATTGTTACCCATGCTAGTAGGAGTTGTGATTATATACGCTGGGGGAATGCTTAGCCTGCACCTTGTTTTGGGGCTTGGATTCAGGCAAGCTTTAGTAGCAGGGGTGATACCTTTTATACCCTTTGACATCTTAAAAGCTTTTTTGGCGGCACCGCTGGCTATTAAGTTAAGAAACTACCTAGATTAAATTGGAGGTTGGGAAGGGGGGCGAGGTCCTTGGTATTGATAAAAATAACATCTCAGGCGACCACTGTACAGTTTGCGCTTTCTGTCGGCTGCTCTACCAAAACACTTCTCAAAGTTATCATTAGCGGTCAGAATATAAACAGACCACGTGCTCAAGGGGGCAAGAGCCTTTCCTAGCTCTACATATAAAGTTTCCACTTGTTCTTGTTCGCTCATTCGTTCACCGTAAGGGGGATTACAGATAATACAACCATACTTCTTTTTAGTAAGTAATTTAGTAGCATCTAGCGGCTGAAAAGATAGAAATTCATCTACCCCGGCTTCCCTGGCATGGTACCGGGCAATGCTTAAAACATCTTTGTCTATATCTGAGCCTATAATTTTTAGTGGGCGGTCATAACAAGCTAAGTTGTGTGCTTGGCGACGTTCCTCCTGCCACATCTGAGGGGGCAAGAAGTGCCAATCTTCGGAGACAAAATTACGAGTTAGACCGGGAGCGATATTTTGCCCGATTAAAGCTGCTTCAATAGGTATGGTGCCGGAGCCGCAGAAGGGATCGATTAATAATCGTTCCGAGTTCCAGTAACTCAACATAATCATGGCTGCAGCCATTGTTTCTTTGATTGGGGCTGCGGTGGAAAGCTTTCGATATCCTCTTTTATGCAAACCTGCCCCACTGGTGTCAACAGTTAAAGTAGCTATATCTTTCAGCAAAGCCACTTCAATTTTGTATTTCCCTCCAGTCTCACTAAACCAGTCTTTGTTATAAACTTCCTTCATTTTTTCTACGGTTGCCTTTTTGACAATGGCCTGGCAATCAGAAACACTGAATAGTTTTGAGTTTATAGACTTACCATCGACTGGGAAGCAGGCATCTTCCGGTAGCCAATCTGTCCAAGGTAAAGCTTTTGTTTGCTGAAAAAGTTCTTCAAAGCTGGTGGCTTTAAACTCTCCCACTTTTAGCAGTACCCGGTCTGCACTGCGTAACCACAGGTTAGTATGACAAATAGCACGTTCATTAGCGATAAAAGTTACCTTGCCGTTTTCCGTTTTTAAATTGGTATATCCCAGCTGCTTCAATTCACGAGCTACCACAGCTTCTAAGCCAAAAGCAGCTGTGGCAATTAGTTCTAATTTAGCCATAAGTAAGAATCCTCCCCCTGCATGTAGTCTTCTTGCTGTTCAGTCTATCAGAAAAGAGGTAGGATGTCTATTTCTTGAACTGAGCAAATGAGGAAGTGACGACAAGATTTTCTCAAGCCATATTTTATGGTAGAATTAATTTGCCGTAAAATTACGTTTGAGTTCATTAGCAAGTGAATTTAAATTTTCCTAAGGAAGGAGTACTTTGTGATGGAAAAAATTATTTTTGCAGGGGGTTGTTTTTGGGGGGTAGAAGAGTATTTTTCACGGATACGTGGGGTTATCCAAACAAAAGTAGGGTACGCTAATGGTAGCACAGAGAACCCCACTTATAACGAAGTATGTCATCAGAATACAGGACATGTAGAGGCTTGTCAGATTACTTATGATGCCAATCTTATTTCCTTAGAGGAACTATTAAATAAATTTTGGCAGATTAGTGATCCGACACTCCTAAATAGGCAAGGCCATGATGTGGGAAGGCAATACAGAACGGGAATATACTACTATGATGAAGAAGATATTTTTTTAATTTTAAAGACGTTGGATGAGCAAAAGAAAAAATATAGCAAACCCATTGTAACTGAAGTCCAACCTGTTATAAATTTTTGCGAAGCAGAAGAATATCACCAAAGATATTTAAAGAAAAACCCGGGAGGATACTGTCATATTAAACTTAAGGAGGAGTAAATTTTAAATTTTTAAATTTCCTGCAAAAAACTTGACAACTTGTAGGATATTTGCTAGGATAGGTGAGGGAAGTTGACTATTTAACTCGGGATTGAGTTGTGTTTTTTTGCTTTTAAACCATACTATATAAGTAGGGATTAGGAGGTGACTAGGTGAAACTTACGGCTAAAGGAGAATATGCGGTCAGAGCTATGGCTCGGCTGGCCTTACACTACCAGGAAGGGCCTCTTCCTTTGCCTGAGATAGCTCGAAAAGAAAAGATCTCTTTGCAATTTTTAGAACAAATTTTTCTGATTCTCAGAAGATCCGGTCTTATTACCAGCATGCGAGGGGCGCATGGAGGTTATATTTTGGGAAAACCGCCGGATAAGATTCCTATAGGGGATATCGTAAGAGCTGTGGAAGGACCTATCGCTCCAGTAGATTGTTTGCTAGGAGAAGACGATGATGATGGGCAAACCTGCAATCAATTAGATTGCTGTCTGACGCGAGGTGTTTGGGAAAAATTGCGTGACCGGATGCAAGAAGTTTTAGATGATATAACTTTATTGGATATTATCAGGGCTAATAAGAAAAATAAAGGGGAGGAATTTTAATGGCAGGAGTGTATATGGATAATGGAGCAACCACACAGGTTGATGAGAGGGTCTTGGAAGCTATGTTGCCCTTTCTCCGGAATGATTTCGGCAACCCCTCCAGTATCCATTCATTTGGTAGGGATGTAAAAAAAGCACTGGAAGAGGCTAGAGAGAAGGTGGCAGCGGCTATCAATGCGGAGCCTCGAGAAATATTTTTTACTTCTGGAGGAACAGAAGCCAATAATTTAGCTTTGCTGGGGTTAGCCAAGGCCAGACAAAAAAAAGGTAAACACATCATTACTTCTGAGATAGAACATCATGCTGTTTTTGATGTCTGTAAGTTTCTCGAAAAAGAAGGTTTCAAGGTAACTTTTTTGCCTGTAGATAACTACGGACTGGTAAGCCCTGCTGATGTAGCCAGCAGTATTACGGAAGAAACGATACTTGTTTCTGTCATGATGGCTAACAATGAAGTAGGTACGATACAGCCTATCAAAGAGATAGGCGAGATGCTCAAGGGGAAAGATATTTATTTCCATACTGATGCTGTGCAGGTTATAGGTAATGCTCCTGTTGATGTTAATGAGTTGGGAGTTGACCTGCTCTCTATGTCTGCACACAAGTTTTATGGACCTAAAGGCGTAGGAGTACTTTTCTTGCGCCAGGGCACAAAAATAGATAAAATTAACCATGGAGGAGGTCAGGAAAGAAGGGTCAGACCGGGTACAGAAAATATTCCCGGGATAATTGGGATGGGTAAAGCAATAGAGTTAGCCACGGCAGGTATGGTAAAACATGCTGAAAAGGTAACTTTTTTACGTGACAAGCTTATAAAAGGGTTGTTGAATATAGAAGAGAGCACTCTTAACGGTCATCCGGAAAAGAGATTGCCCGGCAATGTAAATATAGCCTTTGCCTATATAGAGGGTGAATCTTTGGTTTTAAGTTTGGATTTAAAAGGAGTAGCTGCTTCCAGCGGCTCTGCCTGTACTTCCGGGTCTCTTGACCCTTCACATGTTTTGAAGGCTATGAATTTACCAGCCGAGATAATCAATGGTTCTATACGCCTGACCTTAGGGAAGAATAATACAGAAAAAGATATTGACTACTGTTTAGAAGTTATGGTGCCAATTGTGGAGCGCTTGCGGAAATTGTCTTCTGTTTACAAGCCGGGATAACTATTCTCGTAACTCTTCAGCTAAGCTGCTGCAGCAATACCTCGTTTGCCAGATTTTATATGTGTATCGGTGCTCAAATCTTTCGGGCAGTGCAATAACTCCCTCGCTTCTCTCGGTCAAACAAATTGCCCTGCTATCCTCAAGATTTTCCGCTCCTTTTTATTAGTAAAATCAATGCTCACTCCGGTATATGCTACAACAGCTTAGGCAACTTTGAGAGAATTTTAAAAATAACTCAATGGACCTGAGCAGTTACCTATTATAAAAAGGAGGAAAAATTATGTATAACGAAACAGTCATGGACCATTTTGCAAATCCCAGAAATATAGGTGAAGTAGAAAATGCTGATGGGGCAGGTGAAGTTGTCAGTCCATCGTGTGGTGATATAACAAAAGTGACGATAAAAGTAAGTGAGCAAGGGATTATAGAGGATGTCAAGTTTAAAACTCTCGGGTGTGGGGCCGCTATTGCCAGTGGCAGTATACTGACGGAGATGGTGTTGGGGAAGAGTCTAGAGGAGGCGATGCAGATTACTAATAAGGATGTAGCTGAAGAGCTAGGGGGCTTGCCAGGTAAAAAACTGCACTGTTCCAACTTGGCTGCTGATGCACTGCATAAGGCGATCGAAAGTTATAACAAGAGTGACTGAGTGACTGAGTGACTGAGTGACTGAGTAGGGACGAGGTACAACGGGGGTTTGGTTAGGGATGGGAGTAGTTATGGGGGTAGTGACTAAGTAAGTAAGTCAATGGGTAAGTGGGTAAGTAAGAAATGCAATCTCCGGGGTTCCTTCCAACCTCTAACATCCCACTTCCCACCTCCAATTTAGTAGGGGCAATCCCTTGTGGTTGCCCTGACCCAACTGTAAACTGTAAACTGGCAACTGTAAACTGAAGAAGGAGTGATGCAGGATGACAGTTAATCTTCAAGAAATTGTTAAGAAAGAGTTAAGCGATGGTAAACTTTCCTGTGCGAAGGCTTTTCAATTGGCTGAGGAACATAAAGTTTCTTTGGCGGAAGTCGGGAAAGCCGCAGACGAAGCAAAGATTAAAATTGCTCATTGTCAGTTAGGTTGTTTTCCTTAAGGTTCAGGGATAACGGGGTTCAGGGTTACGAGGTTCAAGGTTCAGGGATAACCGGGTTCACGGTTCACGGTTCAAAGTTCAAGGTTGGACGAGGTTCAGGGTTCAAGATTCAAGATTGGAGGGATGAGGAATGAGGTGAGGACAAATATCAATGGTTGTCTTTCTAACCTCTAACCTCTCACTTCTAACCTCCAATTTGGGAGGGGTAAAATGCTGGAAGTTCTTACGGTAAAACAGGCTTTGCAGGTTATAGAAGATAATATAAGCAGAGAAGAGCAAAGAGTAGAAAAAGTTAGTATTTTGGAAAGTTTAAATCGTATTTCAGTTGCTGACATTAAGGCAACGAGTGCTTTGCCGCCTTTCAACAGGTCATCTATGGATGGTTATGCTGTGAAAGCTCAAAATACTTTTGGGTCTTCAGAGAGCATGCCTGCTTTACTTCAGGTCACAGGTGAAATACTTATGGGCAGTACGCCGCCTTCCTCTCTGCAAGAAGAGGAGACAATGGCTATTTCTACAGGAGGGATGTTGCCTGAGGGAAGTGATGCTGTTGTTATGGTGGAGTACACCGAGAGCCTGGGAGCCAGCGATATTGCTATTTATCGCCCGGTTGCTCCCGGGGAAAACGTATTGCTGGCAGGAGATGATTTGAAAGCCGGCGAGATTCTTCTCAAACAGGGGGAAAGGGTTTCATCATTACATATAGCTTTGTTGGCTGCTCAAGGGTTTAGTCAAATAGAGGTATTAAAAAAGCCTGTTGTTGGCATAATTTCTACTGGTGATGAGCTGGTGGATATCAATGTTGTACCTTCTCCAGGGAAAATACGAGATGTTAATAGTTACTCTTTAGCAGCCTTGGTACATGAGGCAGGTGCTACTGCCCGGCGTTATGGTTTGGTTACTGATGATGCTGCTAGTCTGAAGGATGTTTTAACTTTAGCTGTGAATGAATGCCACCTTGTATTGGTTAGTGGTGGTAGTTCTGTTGGTACTAGGGATATTACTGCTGAAACTATTGCTTCCTTGGGCAAACCGGGGGTTCTGTTTCATGGAGTATCAATGAGACCCGGTAAGCCAACTATCTTTGGTGTCATTGAAAACATTCCTGTTTTTGGTCTTTCCGGCAACCCTTCTTCTGCAATGATAACTTTTGATATATTGGTTAAAAGGGCGCTTTTTTATAAAACTGGACTTCCTTGGCGAGAGAAACTAATGGTAGAAGCCAGAATAGCCCGCAACCTGCCTTCTGCGCAGGGCAAAGAGGATTACCTGCGTGTAGCTCTGGAGATCAGGGAAGGAGTTCTCTGGGCTGTGCCGATTTTTAGTCCGGCTGGTTTTTTAATGACCATGCTTAAAACTAGGGGATTGGTCAAAATAGAGCAGAATTTAGAAGGATTAAAAGAAGGACAGATTGTACAAGCCCAGTTGGAAGTGACTAAGTGACTAAGTGACTAAGTGACTAAGTTGGACTGGGGTTGGTTACCAGTTACCAGTTGACAATTTACAGTTGACGGGGGTAAAGGGAAAAGTATGAACAACCCTAGGTTAGCCCTAGGTGCTTTTCCAACCTCCAACCTCCCACTTCCCACCTCCAATTTAGTTGCCCGGGTGGAGAAGTGAGAAGTGGTGAGATATCTGAGCATGTCGAACGAGGTTAGAGGAGGGGTAAAGTGATGGGAAGAAGGATTTATCTGCAAAATATTCCATTGGAGGAAGCTCGCAGTATTTTGTTGCAGGCTGTTGCTTCTCTTGATTTGGTCAAAACAGAAATAATCAAGGTTGAAGATGCCTTGGGGAGAATAACCGCAAGAGCGGTTTTTGCAACCTTATCCTCACCGCACTATCCATCAGCGGCTATGGATGGGTATGCGGTGCAGTCGGAAAAAACCGCCGGGGCAAGCGAAATTTCTCCCAAACGTCTACTTCTTGGCAGTGAAGCGACACCTATTGATACAGGACATGCTTTGCCGTCAGGATTTGATGCTGTGATCATGATCGAAGATATCTTTGAAGGCGATGGCTATATTGAAATTCAGAAAGCGGCTTTTCCCTGGCAACATTTGCGTTCTATAGGAGAGGATATAGTGGCTACCCAGCTTTTACTTCCTACCGATCACCTGTTAAGACCTGTTGATATTGGAGCACTTTTGTCAGGTGGAATCTGGGAGGTAGAGGCTTATCAACGTCCTAGGGTAGCTATCATACCAACAGGGACAGAACTGGTAAAGCCGGGGCAAATTCCAGCTAGGGGGAAGATAATTGAATCCAACTCTTATATGATTAGCGGCATGGTTGAATTATGGGGTGGAGAACCTTATCGCTTGAACGCTGTTCCTGATGATTGTGATTTGATTAAGAAGTTGTTACTGGAAGAAGTCGACAACAAACAAATTGTTTTAATAAGCGCTGGTTCATCTGCAGGCTCAAAAGATTATACGGCCTCTATCATTGAAGAGGAAGGAGAACTCCTAGTGCATGGAACGGCTATCAGACCAGGCAAGCCAGCAGTATTAGGAGTAGTCAGAGGAGTTCCTGTAATTGGACTGCCTGGTTTTCCGGTAGCAGCAGCTATCGTTATGGAGCAATTTGCAAAACCTGTTCTGGATATCTTAACCGGCAAGAAAGAAAAGCCAGCGACAATGCTTTCAGCTAGAATGTCCCGGCAAGTTGTTTCTACGCTCAAAGCTGAAGAATTCCTCAGGGTAAAAGTAGGAAAAGTAAAAGATGTCCAGGTAGCTGTGCCTCTGCCGCGAGGTTCCGGTGGACTTATGTCCTTGGTGCAGGCTGACGGTTTAGTACGCATACCGCAATCAAAGGAAGGCTTGCAAGCAGGCGAAGAGGTAAAGGTACAACTATATGACCTCTCTCTGGACATTGAACAAACCCTAGTCTGTTCAGGTAGCCATGATTTATCTCTGGATATTCTGGCAGAAATATTTCAAGAAAGATATCCGGGAAGCCGCTTTTCATCAACACATGTAGGAAGCCTCGGGGGGATAATGGCTTTAAAAAGAAAGGAAGCTCACCTAGCAGGTTGTCATTTACTGGATGAAAGTAGCGGAGTTTATAATTTGCCCTTTTTGAAGAAGCTGTTGCCAGAGGAAGATTTGGTGGTCGTGAAATTGGTCAAAAGGGAACAAGGCTTGATTGTTCCCCAAGGTAACCCCAAAAACATTACCGGATTACAAGACTTGATCCGCCCGGATATACAGTTTGTCAACAGGCAAAAAGGAGCAGGTACCCGGATTCTGCTGGATTATACCTTGAAGAAGATGAAAATTGCCACCGGTAAAATTAGTGGTTACAACAAAGAAGAGTTCAATCACTTGGCCGTGGCAGCAGCGGTAAAAGGTGGTTCAGCAGATTGTGGTTTAGGTCTTTTGGCTGCTGCCCGGGCTTTTGATTTAGATTTTGTTTCACTCGCTTGGGAAGAATATAGTCTGGTCATACTCAAAGAACATTTTTACAGTGAGCCTGTACAGAATTTGATGAAAGTAATAAAGTCAAATGAATTTAAGGAAAGAGTTGAAAAACTGGGGGGATATAGTTGTCAGCCTACGGCTGACGGTTTACAGTT
>CAZLTH010000048.1:0-10083 GCA_964562355.1 uncultured Syntrophomonadaceae bacterium
CCCGGGAAACTGCCACTTGTATTTATTTAATAAGTGACTAAGTGACTAAGTGACTGAGTGACTGAGTAAGTCAGTGAGGTGACAGGGAAGGGCAACCTAGGTAGCCTTGGGAGTTTTCCAACCTCTAACCTCGCTTGGCAGGGACTCGTAAGCGTTCGACATCCACTGGAAGTCTCACCTCGGACGCCTTGCCACCTCCCATTTCGTTCCTGCTGACACACTGACAGACTTTGTTTCACGGCAGATTAACGTAAATCAGCGGACACTTGATTCGCATTCAAATGTTAGTTTGCCGTGCTACAGCCTGACTGACACATTGATTCACTTACTAGCCCCATCGTGCTTTATCCCTACTGAGTCACTCAGTCACTTAGTCACTTTTTGAGAAGGAGTTGGATTTTTAAACTGTTACTATGAGAAAACATATTAAAAAGAAAATTTCTTACAAGTGGGTGGCGGCGGTTGCTGTTTGGACTTTTTTTTTGGCCATAATTATAAGCTTGGCTGCCCAGCTTCTGATGGGTTTTCTTGATTCTTTGTTATTGTCTTTTATCATATTGTTCTTGATTATATTAACGGGCATAATATTTGATATAATAGGTATTGCTGCTGCTGCTGCTAATGAAGCTCCTTTTCACGCCAAGGCCGCCAGAAAGGTTTTTGCGGCTAAAGAAGCAATTTTTTTTATAAGGAATGCCGATGTGGTTTCTAATTTCAGTAACGATGTTATTGGAGATATCAGTGGGATTATAAGTGGCACTATCGGTGCTTTACTTGTTTTTCGCCTTTCTCAGATATATCCTGATGTAAATCCCCTTTTATGGGGTATTATATTGACCGCTGTCATCGCTTCACTTACAGTGGGAGGAAAAGCCTTGGGAAAAAGTTTGGCTATAAATCGTTCCACTGAGGTTATTCTACTAGTTAGCCAAATTGTTGCTCGTTTAAAAGCTATTTTGAAATAATTAGGAGTAATAAATAAAATGTCGTATAGATTTTTAAATAATATAAACTCTCCTGATGATGTAAAAAAATTGTCGGTGCCGGAGCTCAAACTTTTAGCGGCAGAGATACGGCTTTTTCTGACGGAAATTGTAGCTCAAAAAGGAGGGCATCTGGCGCCTAATTTAGGAGTGGTAGAGCTTACGCTGGCTTTACATACTGTTTTTGATAGTCCTCAAGATAAAATAATTTGGGATGTAGGTCATCAATCTTATATACATAAAATAATAACAGGCAGAAGGGAGCTTTTCCATACACTACGAGAATATGGCGGTCTGTCTGGTTTTCCCAAAAAGTCAGAAAATCCGCATGACCACTTTGAAACCGGACACAGCAGTACCTCGATTTCAGCAGCCTTAGGCATAGCTTGTGCACGGGATATTAAAGGTGAAAGTTACCGGGTTATCGCAGTGATTGGGGATGGTGCTCTGACGGGAGGGATGGCTTTTGAGGCCTTAAACAATGCCGGAGAAGGCAAAAATGATTTACTGGTAGTTTTAAATGATAATGAGATGTCTATCAGCGAAAATGTGGGAGGCATGGCAGCTTATTTGGGCAGAGTAAGGGTAGACCCCAAATATAACAAACTTAAAGAAGATGTTGAGTATATATTGAAAAAAATACCGGCAATTGGTGATAGGGTTGCAAAAACGGTAGAGAGAGTAAAAGATAGTTTTAAATACCTAGTAGTTCCTGGTGTTTTTTTCGAGGAGCTGGGATTTACCTATCTAGGTCCGGTTAACGGGCATAATATCAGTGCTCTGCAAGATGTGTTAAACAGTATAAAGCAGATCAAAGGACCAGTGCTCTTGCACGTCTTAACAAAAAAAGGGAAAGGGTATGCTTTTGCCGAAGAGAAGCCAGATAAGTTTCATGGTATAGGACCATTCGATATAAAAACTGCTAATACTGTGAAAAAAGTGAATACACCTACTTATACGGAAGTTTTTGGGACCACATTAAAGGAGATAGCAGTTGAGAAGAAAGATGTTGTTGCCATAACAGCAGCTATGGCAAGTGGTACCGGCCTGGATATGTTCGCTGCTGCTTTTCCTGACAGGTTTTATGATGTGGGTATTGCGGAACAACACGCAGTGACTTTTGCGGCTGGCTTGGCTTCGCAGGGGTTTAGGCCTGTCGTTGCTGTTTATTCGACATTTTTACAACGGGCGTATGACCAGATTTTACATGATGTTGCTTTGCAAAACTTGCCTGTTATTTTTGCTGTAGACAGAGCAGGGTTAGTAGGCGAAGATGGTCCGACTCACCATGGTGTTTTTGATATCTCTTTTTTAAGAAGTATCCCTAGTATAGCTATTATGGCTCCCAGAAACGAGGATGAATTGAGACACATGCTTAATACAGCCATTAATTTAAACCGTCCTTGTGTTATCAGGTATCCACGAGGGACAGGGGAGGGTGTCTCTTTAAATACTCCTTTGCAAGATATTCCCCTGGCTACTGCTGAGCTAATTAAAGAGGGAAGTGACCTGACCATTTTTGCCCTGGGAACCATGGTCAAACCTGCTTTACAGGCGGCAGAGAAGTTATTAAGCTATGGGATTAAAGCAGCCGTTATTAACTCTCGTTTTGCTGCTCCTCTGGACAGAAAAATGATCTTGAACCGAGCTGCTAAATGCGGCAAAATTATCACTGTGGAAGAAAATGTTCTGGCAGGAGGATTTGGCAGCGGGGTTTTAGAAGTTCTGGAAGAAGAGAACATATTTAAGGTTCAAATCAAAAGATTGGGCCTTCCGCCGGTGTTTGCCAAGCATGGAGCACGATCCAGGCTCCTAGATTTATACGGCTTGAATATGGAAACAATTTATCAAACAGGAATAGATTTCTGCGAACCTAAGATAAAGGAAGCTTGAGGTATGCGTCAGGAAAAGAAAAGAATAGATTTGCTTTTAGTCGAAAAAGGCTATTTCCCCAGCAGGGAAAAAGCTAGGGCTTCTCTTATGGCTAGGGAAGTTTTTACCGGTAATGATCAGGTTATTACCAAGCCGGGCACAAAAGTTAACGCCGATATCACCATAACCATAAAAAGCAAAAGAAAACTTTATGCCAGTCGTGGTGGTTATAAACTGGAGAAGGCCCTAGAAACATTCAGTATTACTGTTCATGATAAGGTAGTAATCGATCTGGGGGCGTCTACAGGCGGTTTTACAGATTGCCTTTTACAAAAAGGAGCTAGGAAGGTCTATGCTGTTGATGTTGGTTATGGTCAGCTTGCTTGGTCATTAAGGCAGGATCCCCGGGTTGTTAATATGGAACGTACTAATTTACGCTATTTAACCCCTGCTGATTTTGACGAGACTATTGCCTTAGCGACTGCTGATGTATCTTTTATCTCCCTTAAACTGGTCTTGCCTGTTTTAAATAACTTGAAGGTAAATAAAGTAGTTGCCCTTGTCAAGCCGCAGTTCGAAGCGGGAAGAGGGCAGGTAGGTAAGGGTGGGGTGGTGCGAGATGCTGAGATACATAAAGAGGTTCTAAAAAATTTACTCTTAGCAGCAGAAAAAGAAAACTATTTTTTAAAAAATATTACCTTTTCCCCCCTTAAAGGTCCGAAAGGTAACATTGAGTACCTTGCTCACTTGACAAGAGAAGCCTCCCCCCATACCTTGAGTTGTGGTGAAGGTCGCATAGATGAGGTAGTTGAAGAAGCAAACGAGGAATTAACAAATGAGATGGATTGATATTGCCTTTTTGTTAGTAATAGTAGCTGGTATTTTGCTTTATATTTTTTTTAAGTCCGGTTTTAATAAAGTGCAGCCACGTTTGAAGAAAAAAGAGTTCTCTGTTCTTAAATATTTGGAAGACAAGGGATACAACGCATCTGGTCACAAAATGACTTCAGAGGTCAAGATGAAAACAAACGGTAGGGAGAGTGTGTTCTCTCTCACCTATGATTTTGCTGTTAACAAAGATGGTCGAAACTATCTTGTAATTATAAGAACAAGCGAAGATCCGGAAAGGTTGAATAATCCCCTACTTAGAAATAAGCTTTTGTTACTTTATACCGTATTTAAACCTCACGGTCTTCTGCTGATAAATCCGGAGACAGAAAAGATACAAAAGATAGAATTTCGTTTTCAGAGAAGCAGGTCATTTTTCTTGGTTGCTATATTAATCTTTATATTGTTAATTATGCTAGTAGTTCTTTTTTTAATTTTTACTGGAGGTATTTTATGCGAAATCTGGCCCTAAAAATTAACTGGCAAAAAGAAAATGCCTTGGCTACTGCTAGAGAGATAATCGCTTTTTTGCAATCCAAAAAAGTTAACTTTTATCTGGATGAAGAAGGAGCAAAAAAGTTAGATAAACCTGACAGCTACAAACCGCAGTCTGAATGGCATGAGATGGTTGACATAGTTTTGGTATTGGGTGGAGATGGTACCATACTAAAAGTAGCCAGAGAGTTTGCCGGCAAGAACTTACCTATACTGGGCATAAATTTGGGTGATGTGGGATTCTTGGCGACAGTAGAAACTAGCGAACTCCAGTTGGGGTTGGAGAAAATTTTAGCAGAAGATTATCTGACTTTGAATAGAATGATGCTTTCAGCTACTGTTTTTCGTCATGGGAAAAAATTAGCAGAATATGAAGCGCTAAATGATATTGTTATTTCTAAGGGTCCTTTTTCTCGTATAATTGAACTTAAAACTTATATTAATGATGATTTTTTGGAAAAACATCCAGGAGATGGTGTGATAATTTCCAGCCCGACTGGCTCAACAGGTTATTCGCTCTCTGCCGGCGGTCCTATCGTAAATCCCTCCTTGAATGTTATTATTATAACCCCTATTTGCCCGCATTTGTTGCATCATCGTTCGGTAATTGTAAATGAAAAAGATATAATCAAGATACAGGTATTTACTAGGCATACGGAAGTTGTTTTAACGGTTGATGGTCAGTTGGGTTTTGCCTTGCAAAATGAAGATGAAGTTATTGTGCAAAATTCTCCCAATAAGACTAGGCTGGTTAATTTTAAAGAAAATAATTTTTACAAGATTTTGCATCATAAATTAAAGATGAAGTAATTGTAGGAGGATAAAAACTCATGTTAATTCGCCTAGAAGTAAAGAACTTTGCCTTGATAGAAGATGTTTCTTTGGAATTTTCTGCCGGGTTAAATGTTTTAACCGGGGAAACAGGTGCGGGAAAATCTATTCTTTTAGGTGCCATCAAACTGCTGTTGGGCGACAGGGCTTTTACGGATAATATACGCACGGGACACAAAGAATCTTTTATCCAGGGAATTTTTTCAGTCAAAGAAAGTTCGCCTGTATGGGACGAACTGAAAAGTCTGGAAATGGCAGATTCTGAATTTATTATCTCCAGAGAAATAAATCAGCAGGGAAGAAATATCTGTCGTCTAAACGGTATTATAGTCCCATTAGCAGTTTTGAAAAAAATCGGACAACATCTCATTGACCTGCATGGACAGCATGAGCACCAGTCCCTTTTAGATCCTAGCAAACATATAGAGGTTTTGGATGTTCTTTGTGGAGAGGAACTTTTTGTTTTAAAGGAACGATTGGGAGCAAGCTATAGACAGTTGCAAAAAATAAAAAAACAAATAATTGATTTATCATTAGATGAAAAAGAAAGACTGCATAGGTTAGATCTTTATGATTTTCAGCTACGAGAAATTGAGACGGCCTGTTTAAAAAACGGTGAAGAGGAAGAACTGAAGCGTCGTTTAAACTTCTTAAACAATGCGGAGAAAATAATCAAACTTTCCTTTGACGCCTATAATGAATTAACGATCAGTAGCAGTTATCCCTGTATAAATGATAGAACACAACAAGTAGTTGCTTTTCTGGCGGAACTTTCTAGTCTAGATGACACTTTAGGGGAAATACAGGAGAAGATGGTGTCGGCAGCTGAAATCATGCAGGATGTAGCTCGACAGTTAAGAAGCTTTGGCGAAAGTATTGACTTGGATGCGCATGAAAAAGCAGATGTGGAAAAAAGGGTAGAAGAAATCGATAGGCTAAAAGTAAAATATGGCAATTCAGTGTCTGAGATATTAATTTATGCTACCAAAGTTGAACTAGAGAAGGAAGGGCTGGAGGTCAGAGAAGAGAAAATAAACAGTTTAAATTCGGCAAAGGAAAAGTTAGATCAGGAAGCCGTAGCTCTGGCCCAAAGAATATCTAAAATTCGTTCCAAGAAAAGTAAAAAAATTGCAACGGAAGTTAAAAGGCATCTTGAGCACCTCTCTTTGCAAGATGCTGTATTTGAGATTAATTTCACGGAAAAAAGATTGGATAAAAGCGGTAGTGACTCCATTGAATTTTTCTTTTCTGCTAATCAAGGAGAACCTGCCAAATCTTTGCAAAAAATAGTTTCCGGAGGCGAAATGTCCAGAGTGATGCTGGCTTTAAAAAGTGTTCTAGCGGAACAGCAATGGATTCCGACTCTGGTTTTTGATGAACTTGATGCGGGCATTGGTGGGAAAACGGTACAATCCGTGGGAGAAAAAATTCTTAATATTTCCACGCAACATCAAGTTATTTGTATTACCCACTGGCCACAGATAGCAGCTCTGGCAGATACTCATTTTAAAATAAAAAAAGAAAGCACAGGAAATAGAACTGTTACTTCGGTGCAGTATATAGATGATGCTAATATAGTTACAGAGATTGCCAGAATGCTGGATGGCGGAGAAAAAGGTTCTTTGGCGCAGGCTAAAAATATATTACAAAGAGCGGTGAAGATAAAAAAGAGGAGATAAATAAAAAAAGAATAGAAAAAAGGGGACATTTTACTTTTTTAAAAAAGTAAAATGTCCCCTTTTTTATCTCTGTATAAAAATTTTTTTAAAGGTTATTTTAATAGTATCAAAGAAAAAATTAAAGATATCAAGAGACATTTGGAGGTAACTTAATATGTAAAGCATAGGAGTAAAAATAAAGTGAATAATAGCCGCAAATGGCAAAAAATATTATTTATTCCTCTCTTTCTATTTCTTTTTTGCCTAGTTTCTTTTCCTTGGAATATCTGGCTTCAGCTAACGCCTTACCTGACTATGTTGGAAGGTTAGGAGTACTTACTTGATTTGAATTCTATCTTGAGATTTCACATCAAGGGAAGCAGGGAAGGGATTATTCAGGTCAATGATAAAGTAATTTGTCTGGAGGGAGATAGTCTCAGAGGACCTTTGTCTATGAAAGCGCTGCAGTTTGGTCAGGTTGTTCTGGAGTTTCAACTTTTTGGAGCTATTCCTTTACGACAGATAACGGTAAATGTTCTTCCTGAAAAAAGTCTTATGCCGGGAGGGCATTCTATCGGCATAAAGTTAAAGTCAGAAGGAGTAATGGTTACCGGTTATAATTTAATAGAGAAAGAAGGCAGAAAAGTTTCACCGGGGGAAAAGGTAGGGATTAAAATTGGAGACGTGATTCTGGAAATAAACGATGTGCGCATCAAGGATTTAGCTCAGGTTTCTGAGTTAATGAAGAAGAAGAGCAGTGCTGAAGAAAGTATCCATCTAAAGGTAAAACGTGGTGAGAAAGTACTTAGGTTTGAGGTTTCACCCTTACATTGCCTAAATGCGGATATTCCTAGGATTGGTCTGTATCTTAGGGATAGTACTGCTGGAGTAGGTACGCTGACTTTTCACGATCTAAACACAGGTGTTTATGGGGCATTAGGGCATGTTATAACTGATTTGGAAACAAATAAGCCTGTTGTTATTGAAGAAGGTCAAATTGTGCGGGCAGACATTGTTAGTATTAAAGAAGCGCGTCGTGGTTCTCCGGGAGAAAAAAGTGGTGTATTTGTGGAAGGAGAAGATATAATAGGAAGCATTGAAAAAAACACCTCTTATGGTATTTTTGGACGTTTAAACATTACAACCAGACATCCTTTTTACAATTACCCGATTCCTGTTGGATTGAGAAATCAAGTAAAGCCAGGGCCTGCCTCAATTTTGACAGTAATTGCAGGAGATAAAATTGAACGATTTGACATTAAAATTGAAAAGGTATATTCTCAGGGAGATCCTAGGGATAAGGGGATGATTATCAGAATTACTGATGAGAAACTTCTGGCTGCAACAGGTGGTATAGTCCAAGGAATGAGCGGTAGTCCAATTATCCAAGATGGTAAGCTGGTGGGTGCAGTGACCCATGTTTTTGTTAACGATCCTACCAAAGGTTATGGCATTTTTCTGGAGTGGATGTTGGTAGAAGCTAGTAAATTAGAGGCTATAGACAGTCTCTAATTTTTTTTTGGAGAAAAAGATAAAAAATTACATATATAAAGAAGGAAAATCTTTGCATATGTCGAATTATTCTAAGTAATTTCAAAATTTAAAAAGGGGGCTTTTGCATGCTGAGGGTTTTGATAGCGGACGACAACAGGGATTTTAATGGTCTTTTGACAGATTACCTGTCTCAACAGTCCGGCATAGAAATTGTCGGAAACTCATATGATGGCAGAGAAACATTGAGTCTGCTCAAGGAGACAAGACCAGATGTTCTTTTGCTGGATATTATTATGCCACACCTAGATGGATTAGGAGTTTTAGAACAGCTAGATACTTTGCAGTTAGAAAATAATCCTAAAGTAATCATGCTAACTGCTTTTGGACATGAGAGAGTAACACAGAAAGCTGTTGAACTGGGTGCATCATATTATATCTTGAAACCTTTTGATATGGAGATTTTAGCTGAAAGAATCAGGCAACTAGCACATATCAGTTTGCCCATAGAAGATGAATTAAATATGCAATACCGGGAACAAAGCAGGGATTTACAACAAGAAGTTACTGAAATAATTCATGAAATTGGCATTCCTGCTCATATCAAAGGTTATATGTATTTGCGAGAAGCTATTCTTATGGTTGTGGAGGAAGTAGAGCTGCTCGGGATGATTACCAAGGCTTTATATCCTAGGGTGGCAGAAAGATATGATACGACGCCTAGTAGAGTGGAACGAGCTATTCGCCACGCTATTGAAGTAGCCTGGTCTCGTAACAATATTGAAATTATAAAGAATTTTTTCGGCTATACTATCAATATCGAACGAGGTAAGCCGACAAATTCTGA
Source organism: uncultured Syntrophomonadaceae bacterium (assembly GCA_964562355.1). GTDB lineage: Bacteria > Bacillota > Dethiobacteria > PWVN01 > PWVN01 > CAZLTH01. The sequence continues at coordinate 9,066 of CAZLTH010000048.1, forward strand.
ATTTATCGCTCTAGTTGCCGATAGACTTCGGATGACGTATCGGAAGACAAACAGTTAACTGTTTGTCAGTTTACAGTTTACAGTTTACAGGGGTTACGAGGTTCAGGGAACCCGGGTTCAAGGTTCAGGGTTCAGGGGTTCACGGTTAAGGCATGACCAAAAAATAATCTCCCTATTTTAATCATGCCTGTCACCCCATTCGACTACGCTCAGAGCCTGCCCTGAGCGAGCTTGCGAGTCGAATGGGTCTCTTGTCTCAAATTATACTACTATGTGTTTTTGTACAAATTGTTTTTTAGTCATTACTAAATTAACGAAGACTAGACGGTTTAAAGATAAAACGACCAACCGTAAACATGACAATCTGGGTGGTTACAATAAATGTTAGTTTTGGTCTACATTAGTATAGAATGAAATGATTTCAAAAAAGGCGTTTATAAACGCCTTTTTTGATTATTAAAGTTGTAATTTCAGTATACTATACTCAGCAAGGCAAAATAATCGTATTTTAATTCTATAGGAATTTTCTTTTCCGAAGGCATTAATTTAACGCAACTATACTGTCAAAGCCATTAACTTATATTTTAACAGTTGCCAGTTAGCAGTTAGCGATTGTCAATGTTATATAGTGCATTGAACCTTGTCCTCGTTACCTCGGACTCTCGTCACTCAACTGTAAACTGTAAACTGATATTGGTGGGATGAAATATGTATTTTAAAACAAAGGATCATAAAATCAGAGGGATTGTGCGGCTGGATAAAAAAACAAAAAATCTATGTTTTCGCCTTCAGTCGGGGGAAATTGCGATTATTGAACATCCGGATTTAGATGAAGTTGCCGCAGAAACTTTGTTGAAATGCAAGGTCGAAGCTGTTATAAATACAGCTTCTTTTATTACCGGGCATTACCCTAATAAAGGACCGGAGTTGCTTGCAAATGAGCGAGTGCCTTTGATTGAACTACCCGATGATAAGATATTTTCACTTATTAATGATGGTGAAGTAGTGGAGATAAGAA
>CAZLTH010000049.1:0-10037 GCA_964562355.1 uncultured Syntrophomonadaceae bacterium
TTAATTTTTCACCGTTTCTTAAATCACTTTTTTCTTGCTTACAACCAGCGGATAGTTCTCGCCTCCTTTCAGCATTTTGCCTCTTGTAATGTGCACTTCTTTATCCAAGATAACGTTTTCTAGCCTAACGTTTTGTTCAATTTTTGTTTCTTGCATAATAATACTGTTTTTTACCAAGGCACCTCTAGCAACTTGCACTCCTCTAAACAAAATACTACTTTCAACTATCCCATCAACAAGGCAGGCATTAGCCACCAAGGAGTTACTAACGTTGGCGTTTTTCATATATTTCGCTGGTGGACAGTCTTTTACCTTGGTATAAATTAATTCCGGGTTAAAAAACAAATCTCGCCATACTTCTTGTTGCAGCAACTCTAAATTATGTTTGTAATAACTTTCAATAGAATCAATTTTAGCCAAGTATCCCGGGTAAAGATAGCCATAAATACGCAAGTTTGTCATATTTTTAATAAAACCGTCCTTAACTAAATCATAATACCCTCGGGAAACAGAGGAGTTAATCAAGTCTATTAACAAAGATTTAGTCATAATATATATGCCGGTTGATATTTTGTTGAATTTTTTGTTGAATAGCCAGTTTCTTTTTGATTTAGCAAACTCTATTTCAACATCAATCATATCTATTACCCTACCATCTGCACGCAAATCAATCATAACTCCCCGGTGGGGAAAATTTTTTTTAAAAATTTCCTCTTTATATATAACTGTCACATCTGCCTTAGTTTTTAAATGAAAATCCAAAACTGGCCTAAGATCCAAGTTGCAGACCACATTACCAGCAGAAATAACTACATATTTTTGCTTGCTTCTGTAAATATAATCTAAATTATGATACAAATTTTGCAAAAACCCTTTATATATACCCACACCACGTTGTGCATTCTCGGGATGAAATACAAACAAACCATCTTGTTTACGGTCCAAATCCCAATCTTTACCAGAGCGCAGGTGACCAACCAAGGAATGATGCTTATTCCCGGTAAAAATACTTATGTTCCTAACACCTGAATTTACCATACTAGACAAAATAAAGTCGATTAAGCGATAGCGTCCACCAAACGGCACTGCTGCATCGGGACGATAAAGCGTAATACCTTCTAATAAGTCTTCTTTTGCGTCTAGGTTAATCATGCCCATTATATTTTTCACGTCACTATCTCCCCAGTATTAAAAATTGCTTCTCTGAGCCCAGTAATTTTCTTGCTACCACTGTGCCAAAGCCTTTTTTGATGGGCAGAAATATCAGTATCCTTAATGCTTTCACCTAAGATAGTTATTCCGTCCGTTTTTATACATTGTTTGCAATCCTTATCTTCGCAACCAATTTGGCAACCACTTGCCACTGTAACACCTTCACAAATAATAGCTTTTGTGATAGCAACATTAGTTCCAATTTTGACATTGGCCATAATAATGGAATTCTTTATTGTTGAACCAGCTCCCACATATACCCCGGGAAATAATACCGAGTGAGCCACCGTTCCATGTATTACACAACCTTGACTAACTAATGAACGACGCACCTTTGCTGTCGGAGCTAAGTATTGCGGTGGTTGATGGGGATTAACAGAATAAATTTGCCAACCTGAATCCCACAGATCCAACGGAGGATTATCTACCAGTAAATCCATATTAGCCTTCCAAAGACTTTCAATGGTTCCTATGTCCCGCCAGTAGTCTTGGAAGGGATAAGCATACATGCGTTGATGCTGTTTTAACATCTTAGGATTTATATCTTTACCAAAATCATTAGTCGAGTGCAAATCTTGTTCGTCTTGCTGTAAATAACTTCTTAGCAAATCCCAGTTAAATATATATACTCCCATAGAAGCTAGGTTGCTTTTGGGCTTCGCAGGTTTCTCTTCAAATTCTTGTATTCTTCCATTCTTATCAGCATTTAATATACCAAACCGGCTGGCCTCCGCCCAAGGCACTTCCATAACCGCTATAGTGGCTTCTGCCTTTTTCCTCTTGTGGTAATCCAGCAACAAAGAGTAATCCATTTTATAAACATGATCACCAGAAAGAATCAACACATGTTCAGGATTATAGGCATCAAAAAAATCCATGTTTTGAAAAACAGCATTGGCCGTCCCTTTATACCATTGCCCACCCTTTTGGCGCATATAAGGTGGCAGTAATGTCACGCCCCCATTTTGACAATCTAAATCCCAAGAACTGCCAATGCCAATATAAGCGTTAAGAGTTAACGGCTGATATTGGGTAAGCACACCCACTGTATCAATACCGGAATTTTGGCAATTGCTCAGCGCAAAATCAATAATACGATACTTGCCCCCAAAAGGCACAGCCGGCTTAGCCAGTTTTTGGGTTAAAATCCCCAACCTACTTCCTTGTCCACCAGCCAAAATCATCGCTATAATATTTTTCTTCATAACCTATCACCTCGTTTTTTTAAAAAAAACTGTCGCTAATGGGGGGATTTTGATTTCCAGTGAATAGGGCTGGTTATGGTAAGGCTGATCAAGAGCCTGACAAACAGCGGCATTTTTCTGACCTGATCCCCCGTATGCTTCCAAATCGCTGTTAAAAACCTCCTCGTATAGCCCTAATTGCGGCACTCCAATGCGATATAATTCACGTACCACTGGTGTAAAATTACAGATAACAATAATAAAATCAGCCGGATTGTTACCTTTTCTCATAAAGGTAACAACGCTTTGACTGTGATCATGCGGGTCAATCCATTCAAACCCCTGCCAGCTATGATCGCACTCCCACAAAGCATTTTCTTTTTGATAATAGTGGTTAATAGCCCGAAAATAGTGCTGCAGCTTACTGTGCATATCATACTCCAATAAATGCCAATCAAGACTCTCCTGATATTGCCATTCTATAAACTGACCAAATTCTCCTCCCATAAATAATAATTTTTTTCCAGGATGAGCAATTAAATAACTATATAGCAGGCGCAAGTTTGCAAATTTCTGCCAATAATCACCCGGCATTTTGTTAAGTAAAGATTTTTTGTGGTGAACAACTTCATCATGAGATAATGGCAAAATAAAGTTCTCAGAAAATGCATACATAAAAGAGAACGTAAGTAAATGATGACAGTTTTTACGATAAATAGGGTCTGTTTCCATGTAACGCAATATATCGTTCATCCAACCCATATTCCACTTATAATTATAACCCAACCCATCCAAGTAAGTAGGCATGGTCACAAGTGCCCACTCCGTGGATTCTTCTGCAATCATCAGTGCATGAGGATAGTTTGCAAAAACAGTCTCATTAAGCTTTTTCATAAAAGCTACCGCTTCTAAGTTTTCATGACCACCATATTTGTTGGGAATCCACTGCCCGTCTTCTCTAGCAAAATTAAGATAAAGCATCTGGGCCACTGCATCCACCCTTAACCCGTCTAGGTGGTAAACATCAAACCAAAACAAAGCATTAGAAATCAGAAAACTATGTACTTCCGGTGTGCCAAAATCGAAATTAGCTGTTCCCCATTCTAGATTATCACTTTGCATGACATTTTCGTGTTCATAAAGGGTTGTACCATCAAAATTGGCTAACCCATGTGCATCTTTACAAAAATGACCCGGCACCCAATCTAAAATCACCCCAATGCCCCTTTGATGGCAGCGGTCTACAAAATACATAAAATCATGCGGCGTTCCATAACGACTGGTAACAGCATAGTATCCCGTAGCTTGATACCCCCAAGAACCGTCATAGGGGTGTTCCACCACTGGCAGCAATTCTATATGTGTATAACCCATCTCAACCACATAATCCACCAATTGGTCAGCTAACTCTCTGTAAGAGTAAAATTTATTATTTTGCTTTCTCCGCCATGAACCCAAATGTACTTCGTAAATCAACATCGGTCGCTCGTAAGCAGGAGTAAGTTGTTTTCGCTTCAGCCACTTTTCATCCTGCCACTTATAGCCTTTTAAAGAAAATACCACCGAGGCGGTTTTTGGCCGGTGCTCGGCATAAAACCCATATGGGTCAACTTTAAGAAGTATCTCATTTTGATGCGTATGGATTTCATATTTATATAAGTCACCCTCTTTTAAGCCTGGCACAAAAATTGACCAAACACCTGCTTGATTACTTTTTTGTAAAACATGTTTATCTCCTTGCCAGTGATTAAAATCACCTACCACTCGTACTTCTTTAGCATTAGGAGCCCATACAGCAAATCGCACACCATTAAAGCCATCCTGTTGGGTTAAATGAGCCCCCAACATACAATAGCTGCGAAAGTTAGTTCCTTCATGATACAAATACAAATCATAGTTGCTCAAATCTGAAAGAAACATATAATTAACACTTCCTCGTATATAATATACTTTAGTTTACAGTTTACAGAGGTTACGAAGGTTTAAGGTTCACGGGTTCAGGGTTCGAGGTTCGAGGTTGAAGAAACGAGGAGTGAGTCGCAGTCTCTTGATTACCTTTCTAACTTCCAATTTCCCACCTCCAACCTCCAAAATAACCTCCAATTACCTCGCCCTCTCCAATCCCTGTCCTGCCAACTAACAACCACCAACTATTAACTGATAACTGATTATCAATTCCTAATTTCTGAATACTTGCCTGTCTGCGTGCGACGCACAGACAGGCTAATAATGCAAATTAGTTGCCTTTGGCAGTATAGTAATATACGTTAGCTAGCTTTTGTGGTATAAAATTATACCACAAAAAAAAATAAAGGAAAACTATTATTATTGGAGAAAATAGGCATGAAGAGAGAAAAAGAGGTGTGTGCATGGGGGTAATTACTATTTCCCGCGAATTTGGTAGTGGCGGAGAAACTATCTCTCGCTTAATAGCAGAAAAAACAGGTTTTTTATTAGTTAACAAAGAAATGATTTTAAAAGGGCTGACTTCCTACGGCCTGGAAGAATCTGAACTCAATGTTGATGAAAATCTCACCAATACAACAAACGGTCTTACCAGCACCATACCAAGGCAATATATTTCTGCCCTGCATGAATATCTTTACGACCTAGCCATCCGGGAAAGCTTGGTTATCCTGGGAAGAGGCGGTCAAATTCTTTTCCATGACTTTCCTCCTGCCCTGCATGTAAAAATTATTTCACCGCTGCAAAAAAGAGCTTCTCGCGTAGCACGCCTCTATAAGCTACAAAAAACAGCAACCCTGAAATTAATAACAGAACAAGATGAAAACAGGAAAAAATATATTCTGCAACTCTTTAATAAAGACTGGCTAAACCCTGACCTTTATAACCTGATTATAAATACCGGGGAGATTTCTCTGGAAGATGCTGCCGATATTGTTGTTAAGGCCTTCCAGATACATAGCGAGTCCAAGGAAACTGGTTTAGAAGACGGCGAGCAACTATTACCGGAAGAAAAACATATACTCTTTCCTGAAAAAAAAGCTTCTTTTATGCACCCCAGCGAAGAGGAATTCGCCAATATGCTGGATTTTTATGATATAAAATGGGAGTATGAGCCAAAAACTTTTCCCCTGCAGTGGGACAGTGAAGGAAACATAACGTCGGCTTTCAGCCCCGACTTTTATTTACCCGAGCAACAGCTGTATATAGAGTTAACTACTCAAAGACAAAAACTTGTTTGGAAAAAAAATAAGAAGGTTCGCCGTCTAAAAGAACTTTATCCCGATATTAAAATAAAAGTTCTTTATAATAAAGACTACCAGAGTTTACTACAAAAATTCGGGTTGGATGAGGACGACGACGAGTTGACAGTTAACAGTTGACAGTGGTTGGACGGAGGAAGACGGTTCCGTACCTATTCGCACCTATTCGTGTCCATCTGTGGTAAAAAAACTCGTCACCCCATCCAGTACATCCTGTTATCCTGTCAAAATACGTAACCTAATTTATACAACAGAACACTAAAGGAGAAAATGATTATATGATGGAAAAGGATTGGAAAATAGTTCTTTCAGAGCAAGAGATTACAGCGAAAGTAAAAGAGCTAGGGAGAATAATATCACAGGATTATGCAAGGGAAGACCTAGTGTTGATAAGCGTCTTAAGGGGAAGTGTTTATTTTGCCATTGATCTCAGCCGTTTTTTGACTATACCCTTTACTCTGGATTTTATCAGTATCTCCCGCTACGGCAAAAAAACTGATTCCTCCGGAGTAGTACGCATAACAAAAGACCTGGATGTTAATATCGCTCAAAAACATGTCTTAATAGTTGAGGATATCGTTGACACAGGTCTCAGTCTCAATTATCTTTTACGCAATCTGGAAACTCGCCACCCTGCGAGTTTAAAAGTCTGTACTTTATTAAATGTTCCCCGTCGCAGAATTGTTAACATACAAGTAGATTACAAAGGGTTTGAGTTGCCGAATATTTTCGTGGTAGGCTACGGTCTGGATTATAATGAGAGATACCGTAATTTAAAATTTATTGCCGAACACAAAAAATAATACCAGACTCCAACAGGCCTTCCAACTCCCTGCCGCTACCTCACCTTGCCCTTCGCCGATTAAGCCCCCCACCTTGCCAATGAGCCAAGGTTTCCGCTTAACCTCCAGACAAGCTACCAAGGTACCGTTCCGTGGTTCCCTAGGCTTTCCGGCATCTCCGCAGATTTTAGAATGCAGACGCTACCGCTCCACCCTCCAGACCACTCGGCGATACAACTCTTTAAACCCCGCTGAACCTGAATCCAGTTTACACGTTCCTCCGATTTTACGGTTTCCTTGCGAGTTGTACCCAGTTCGTTCTCCAGTCTCTCGGAATCTGGTGAATCCATTCTCTCATAAAATAATAGTTTTGTCAATACCTTTTTTGCAATTTTTTTTATTTTTTTAAAAAATTTATTTCCATAATATTAACATATTATAGATAGTTTTTGCAATTTTCTTACTAATTTGCTTATCTACTTCTTTTTTGGTTAACATTTATTTGATGGTTTTTCTGTTCGTGCTATATTTTATCCTTTATTAGCTATTTCCTCCGCAATCAGTTCAGCCTGTTTCAGTATCGTTTCTGTTGCCAGTTTTTGCATGTCCGGCGGATAGCCATATTGTCTTAACGTCCGTTTAACAATTACTTTTAATTTTGCTTTTACGCTTTCTTTTATTGTCCAATCTATGGAGGCATTTTGTTGAACTTTTTTAAACAAAACCACCGCTAATTCCCTAAGTTTTTCTTTTTGCATTAATTCCCTGGCACTATCATTATCTGCAACAGCCGTATAAAAAGCATATTCAAATTCTGATAAACCCATTTCCCCTGGTTCTTTATCCATCTTTTGAATGTCCTTGCTCAACTCAATCAATTTTTCAATAAGCTCTGCTGCTGTTAAAATCTTATTTTGATATTTCTTGATGGACTCTTCCAGCATCTCCATGAGAGATTTACTTTGTACTAGGTTCTTTTTAGCCCTTGCTTTTATTGCATCATTAAGCAATTTCTTTAGCACTTCCATTGCAATATTTTTATGCTCCATATTTTTTACTTCCAGCAGAAATTCTTCTGAAAGTATCGAAATATCCGGTTTTTTAATACCTGCCGCATCAAAAATATCTATCACTTGTTCACTTACCAGGGCTTTATCAATAACTTGCCTGATAGCAGTTTCCATTTCTTCATCGGTTTTACCCTCCCCGGTGCTAGCAAATTTTACCAACCTAGCTTTTACCGCCTGAAAAAATGAAACTTCATCTTTCACATCCAGCGCCTGTTCGTGCGGAATAGCTATGGAAAATGCCTTTGATAAGGCAGTCACCTCATCAATATACCTTTTCTTACCATTTTCTAGACCCAAAATATGCTCCTCTGCCGCCAGTATTATTGCTAGTTTCGCTGCTGTACTTGCTCCAAAATAATTCTCATAATCAAACCCGTGGAACATCTGGGAAACAATTTCAAGTTTCTCCAGCATCAACCCAACCGCCTTTTCCTGCGCAATTGCCGGATCACCTTTTCCACCACTATCAGCATAAAAAGACAAGGCCTCTTTTAAATCGGAGGCAATGCCGAGATAATCAACAATTAAGCCACCAGGCTTATCCTTGTAAACACGATTCACACGTGCAATCGCCTGCATAAGATTATGACCCTTCATGGGTTTGTCGATATACATCGTATGCATTGAGGGAACATCAAAACCAGTAAGCCACATATCACAAACAATTACCAGTTTTAATTCATCCTCTATATCCTTCATTCTTTCTGCCAAAAATCTTCTCTGCACTTTCGTGGTATGGTGCCTAGAAATCTCTGGTCCATCAAAAGAGGCAGACGTCATCACCACTTTTATAACGCCTTTATTAAGGTCATTACTGTGCCACTGTGGTTTTATTTTAATAATTTCAGCGTACAAGTCAGCAGCAATTCTTCTGGACATGACTACAATCATACCCTTACCTGCACAAACTTCCTGCCTTTGTTCAAAATGACTGACCATATCCTGTGCGAGCTGTTTTACCCGGTCTTCGCTACCAATTAAAGCCTCCAAACGTGTCCGTTTTGCTTTGGTTTTCTGAGCCTCTGCCAAATCGCCTTTTTCCAGTTCATCATCTAATTCAGCAATCAACTCTTTACCTTCTGTGCTAAGATAAATTTTTGCCAGTCTGCTTTCATAATAAATCCTGACCGTTGCTCCATCCTCGACAGCCTGGGATATATCATAAACATCAACATAATTACCAAAAACCGCCGGTGTATTTACATCTGTTTTTTCAATAGGCGTACCTGTAAAGCCAAGATAGGTGGCATAAGGCAGCGCATCGCGCATATATTTTGCAAAACCGTAAACAGTTTTTTTGCCAACTAGATTTCCCTCTTTATCCCTAAGATCAATAGTTTTTCCTTTAAAACCATATTGTGTCCTGTGGGCTTCATCAACTATTACAATAATATTCTTTCGGTCTGAAAGCCGCTCGTAAACATTACCTTCTTCTGGCTGGAATTTCTGAATCGTAGTAAAGACCACACCCCCGGAAGCAACCTTTAACAGTTCTTTCAAATGCTCCCTGTTTTCTGCTTGCACAGGATCTTGGCGCAGCAGTTGTTTGGAGGCTGCAAAAGTATCAAATAACTGGTCATCCAAATCATTCCGGTCAGTGATAATTAAAATAGTAGGATTATCTAAAGCTAGGATAATTTTGCCTGCATAAAACACCATGGTTAAAGATTTTCCGCTTCCCTGTGTATGCCAAACCACACCACCTTTACGGTCGCCCCGGAATTGCTTCTTTACACTAGGCAGGTTATAACTTTCAGGAGCTTCCTTACCCATCTCAGGCTGCGCAGCCTTTTCCTTCGCCAAATCTCCTGTAGCCCTCAAGGTTGATTCCACAGCCTGGTTTACTGCATAATATTGATGATAGGCAGCCAGTTTTTTGATGGTGTGAACTGTTGTTACACCATTGGAGAGATTGTGGGGAGGTGTCAGCTTTGCTGACTTTTCGAACACAATAAAATGGCAGATAATATCCAGCAGTGTTTCCTTATTAAGCATGCCGTTAATCAGCGTTTCTAGTTGACCTACTATAAGGGATGAGAATACACCCCTTTTGGGGGAATGTCCCCATTCATACGAAGTTTCTGTTTTATCATTTAACAACTTCCAGACCATAAAACGACTTAAATCAGCAGAAAGTGAACCAGCTTTTGCTTCCAGCCCATCAGAGACAAGCATGAAAGCATTGTAAGTAAACAAGCCCGGGATGGCCTGCTTATAGGTCTGCAGCTGGTTGAAAGCAGATTTTACAGTAGCGTTTTCATCGACAGGATTTTTTAACTCCATAACAACTAGAGGTAAGCCGTTTATAAAGAGAATAACATCAAGGCGTTTATGCCCCCAGCCCCCTAAAGGGGGATTTGAAGGTCCTCCATCCCCTAAAGGGGAAGAATTTTTTACCGTAAATTGATTAGCAACCATAAAATCATTGTTTTCAGGGTTTTTAAAATCTATCAACCAGACCAAATCGCCCCTTTCTTCTGTTCCGCCTGCCTGTCCCAACCTCGCCGGCAAATCTTTTTGATAAATTACTTTTATACCTGCTGTAAGCATCCGGTGAAATTC
>CAZLTH010000050.1:0-10036 GCA_964562355.1 uncultured Syntrophomonadaceae bacterium
GGAAGTCTTTCTTTAACAAAGGGTAGATTTTCCTTGACCAGCTGCCGCATTCTTGTCTCCAAAGCTTGCACATCATGGCGAGTTAGAGGAGAATCTTTTTTTAACTCACAGTAAAGTCCTCTACCTAGGGAATGCTCTACCATTACACGACAATGGGGATAAATATCCTGTGCTGCTTTAATTAGCAGGAAGGTGAGGCTACGGTTATAAATACGCAGGCCTTCTTTATGTGCTAAATCGATAAATTCTACCTTACTGTCCTTTTCAGGAAGGGTAGAGAGTTCATGGAGAGAATTGTTAACCAAGGCAGCTACGATGGGGTAGGAATAGTTTTCCTTGAAAGCAGTGCTTATGTCCAGTAAGTTTTTCCCGGCAGGTATCTCTACAGATTCTTTTCCTGGCAGGTTGATCGCTAAGATGTTGGCAGTTTTGGCAGGGCGGATATTTCCTTTTTCATTCATTTTGGGACCTCCTAAGTTGGATGTGGGATGTTGGAAGTTGGAGGTTGGAAAGGTAGACCTTGATATCTGTTCTAACCTCCACTCCTCCCTTTAATCCCCGCCCATGAGGAGAGAGGGATCGTATATTATGATGCTTCGTAGCTACCAGAGTTCAAAGTTCCCAACCATGAACCAGACAACCTGAGTAGTTACGAAAAATGTAAGTTAGTTGCCTTCAGTGGTATAAACATTATACAACTATGCTCTGCCAGAAGTAAATGGCCTTTTGTATTTTTTCCTTCTTGAAGGGAAACTGCTATTTTTAGCGAAATAAAGACGAGAGGGGGGAAACGTATGAATTTGCGTAATCTAAAAACATTTCACCTAGCAGCGAAGCTAAAAAGTATCTCTAAAGTAGCCGAAGCTCTACATTTTACCCAACCGGGGATAAGCCTGCAGATACAGGCGTTAGAGGAAGAGTTGGGAGAAACCTTATTGATACGGAGTAACAAAGGGGTAGAGTTGACAGAAGCCGGTGAAGTCTTGTTAGATTATGCTGATACCATATTATCTATACAGGATAATATTAAAAGAGATTTTGATAATATAAAAACTAAAAATGAGAAATTATTGTTAGGGGCATGCAGAGCAATAGGTGAATATGCACTGCCTTGTAGCATTTATACTTATAAACAAGACCGACCGGATGTTGATATCAACCTTAAACTAAACAACACGCAGAATGTTATAAAAAATCTTACAGAAAAGGCGGTCAATATTGGTATTGTGCAGGGCCGTGTGGAAAGAAGGCAGATACAAACAGAGATAATTACTTCTGATAGATTGATTCTAGTAAGATCTGCTTCTACCAGATCACAGGAACAGATTTCACAGGATGAGTTAAAGCAGCTGCCTCTTATCTTGAGAGAGCGAGGTTCCGGGGTCAGGAAGACAATTAAGGAGTATCTTGCCAAGATAAACATCGGCATTGAGAGCTTGAAGGTTATTTATGAGCTTGATTCTATGGAAGCTATAAAATCATCTGTAATGTCGGGGAAAGGCATTTCTTTTTTACAAAAGTTGGCTATCCAAAGAGAGTTGAGAGACGAAACACTAAAAGAGATAAAAATTGATGGCCTGAAGATGTACAGTAAATTTCATATAGCCTACAGGTATGATCACCAACTGAAAGTCCTGGAGAAAGAATTTATTGATTTTATAAAATCATCCAAGAGAGGTTTTTGCTAAGGGTAACTGCATACGGATTTTCTTTCAACAAGGCAGTGTGAAATAAGGATAAATTAACCCCACTGTGATTCGTTCCTACTTACTTACAGCTGGTGAATACGACGAGTGGGGGTGACGAACGAGTCCTGACGACGGCGATAGCCAAGTCGGGAGTCCGAGCAAGTCAGGAGTCCGGGAGGCTGACTGAGTCACTGAGTCACTGAGTCACTTACTAACTCGTAGAATATTGCTCGCTCAAAGTTGATCTCAACATCGACTTTTTCTCCTTCTTCATAAAAAGATTCTGCATCTGTCCTGCATTTTAGTTTTATACCGGCTAGCAAGACAGTATAATAAATATGATTACCAGCATATTTTCTAGAACAAATTTTTCCTGTAAGTTTTTTTTTGTCTTCTGCTTTGGTTATACTGATGTCTTCCGGCCGAAGCATAGCTTTTGCCTTGGAGAAGAGATTAAACTTAACTGGAAAAGCTCCAAAAGCACACTGGAAAAGGCCTTCTTTAACTGTGCCAGCAATATAATTTTTTTCTCCAAAAAAACTTGCTATTTCCGGTGTGGCGGGTTGATGGTAAACTTCGGCAGGGGTGCTGAATTGTTTTATTTTTCCTTCCAGCATGATAGCTATTTTATCTGAACTCATCAGGGCGTCTTCCTGATTGTGAGTTACCAACACCGTAGTAATATGCAACTCTTTTTGCAGGCGAAAAACAAAGGTACGCATGACTTCTCTTAAACTTGTATCTAGGTTGGAAAAAGGTTCATCTAACAATAGAACTCGTGGTTCTATAGCCAGTGCCCTAGCAATAGCGACACGTTGCTTCTGCCCTCCAGATAATTCTATAGGGTACTTTGTTTCGTGCCCATTTAGCTGGACTAGGTCCAACATCTTTTTTGTTTTCTGCTCTCTGAATTTTTTTTTAAGACCGGACATTTTTAAACCAAAAGCAATGTTTTCGGTAACTGTCATATGAGGAAATAAAAGATGATCCTGAAAGACGATAACCGCCCCTCGTTTTTCTACGGGCACATCTAAAACAGACGTTCCTTGGAAACAGATATCGCCGCTATCAGGGCAGAGCAGGCCAGCTATAATTTTAAGGGTAGTTGTTTTGCCGCATCCCGATGGTCCTAGCAGAGAAACCATTTCACCTTTTTTTACGTTAAAACTGATTTTATCTAGTACTTGCAATCCATTGAAGGCTTTAGAGATGCTTTTTACTTCGATTCCAGTCATGGTATTTTCCTTTCGAGTATTTTTAGTGGTATTTTTACAAATAAAAATGACCTTTGCTGCGGTAGCGAGCCTTGATGATTTTTTCCATAATCATTAGTATGCTGAAAGTCGTGACGATAAAAACGGCACTATAGACAGAGGCCAGCATGCGGTTGCTGCTTTGAATATAGGGAAACATAACCATGGGTAAGGTAATCACTCTGCCGCCACCGATTAAAAAGGTTAAAAAATATTGACTGAAAGAAACGATAAAAACTAGGCTGCCAGCAGAGATAAGCCCCGGTGCTATCAAAGGCAAAGTAATTTGGAAAAAAGTTTGCGTTGGAGTTGCTCCCAGCACCCTAGCTTGTTGCTCCATGGAATCTCCCAGGGCTTCAAAAACGTTGGTCAGTATTCTTATACCATAGGGGAGGCAAGGGAGGAGATGCACCAACACTACCCCGGTAAAAGTATTAGCCAATCCCAGCTGAATAAAAGAAACATGAATGCCCATAGCTACAGAGAGCGTAGGTATGATGATGGGAGCCATCACTGCCAGTTGAAAAATTTTTTTACCCCTGAATTGGTACAACCCCAAAGCTTTGGCTGCCGGAATGCTGATGCAAAGTGTCAGGAAAGTGACTACGAGTGAGAGCCAGATACTAAAAAAAAGTATGTTAATAGATCTACTGGCAGGGTCAAAAAAAAGCTTCCAAGCGTCTAAAGTTAAGGCAGGAGGCAGGATAGACGGCCAAGGCCAGCGACTCACCAAACTCCAGAGCAAAAGTAGAATTAAAGGAAAGAGCAGTATGAAGAACAAAAAGTACAGGAGGCTATTTAAAGGCAAATTTCTTTTTTTCATTTGAGCCACCTGCTGTATTTACTCTTTCTTTCAGTGGTATAATGATAGAGCAAGATCAAGACCATGGAAATAAAAGCCAAGAGCATGTTTATAGCCATGGCATAAGGACGGTTGGCAAGATCAGGACTTATATATTCTACATAGGCCTTCACAGGCAGGGCTCTAGGGATTGTCGGTCCTAGCAGAAAGGGCACTTCAAAAGCGCCGAAAGAAAAAGCAAAGATAAAAACAAAAGCGGTGCTAACAGCAGGTATTACCAAAGGTAAAGTTATATGAAAAAACACTCTCCACTTGCTGGCTCCTAAATTTAGGGCAACTTCTGATAGTCTGCTGTCTAAATTCGACAAAACGGTATAAACTATTAGGGTTATAAAAGGGAAGCCTTTCCAGACATAAGCTATAATTACACCTATTCCTGCTCTGTCAAACAAGAGCGACGGAAAATGAGCTGGCGCTGCAATGATACCACTATGAAAAAGAAGACGAGATAGGATGCCGCTCTGTCCAAGAATGCTAATGGTCAGAAGTACAGCTACTATATGAGGAACAATGATGGGAATCTTATAGATGGCTTCCTTTATCTTAGGATAATGCTTGTTTTCAAAGATAGCGTAGGCAAATAAGATACCTAGAACCACAGATATAACCGAAGAGAAAAAAGCTGTGCGCAAGCTAAAACTTAAAGAGTAGAGAAAGTCTTTGTCGGTTATAATCTCCCGGTAATAATGCCAAGTAAACTCCCTTAAGCCTATAACAGGGAAATAGCCAAAACTTTGCAGCAGTCCCATAAAAAGACCGTAAAAGAAAAGCCCTCCCAGAACAAGCACTAGTGGAGAAAGTAAAATATAAGGATGCCATTTTTGCAACAATAAAAGAGTCACCTTTCTTTCTCTTAAAGTAGATATTTGACAAGAATTTTATTGCCAATCCAAGCGCCTGCAAACATGAAGATACCATAAACCCAGCCGTGTAGTGAAAAAGAGGGAATAGCACTAAAAAAAGCACCTATATTACAGCCAAAGCTGAGCCTTGTTCCATAGCCCATAATAATGCCGCCTCCTAGGGCAAAAGCAAAATGTTTGAAAGTTTTTATTTTTTTCCATTTAAACTCCGAATTCCAGAAAGTTATCAGAAGGACTCCGAGTATCACAGCGATATTTAAAACAGTAAAAGAGTTATTTAAAAAAGTTTCTGTGGGACTAAGCCTGTTACCATAAACACTAAAATAATACCACCCGGCAGGGTTAAACCCTAGCTTTTCAAGCACCCACGCCCCCCAGTAGAGAAAGCCTGAGGTTATTCTCCAAGGGCTTCCGGTAAAGACAAGCAGGGAAAGATTCAGCACTGCCAGTATAATTCCTCCTACTTGGTAAGACCAGAGCTTTTTAAAGACCGGGGTAGATAGCTTCACATAAATTCCCTCCTACTTTCTTTAAAGTTTGGTAACTACTCAGTCTTTCTCTTTATTAAATTTCTAGCATGTATGAGCTACTGCACCAATACCTCGTTCGCTGGATTTTATATATGTATCGGTGCTCAAATCTTTCGGGCAGTACAATAACTCCCTCGCTTAGGGCTTGTTCCTAAATAACCTGTACAATCTTACTTGTCTTTTCGTCCATACCCTGCGTTGTGGAAACAGTTACATAACGCTGCTATGCGCCTATTTCCACGCCTTGGTTATGAACGAAAATCCTTCGCAATATTACACAGTTTATTTCATCACAAGCCCTTAGCTCGGTCAGACAGATTGTACTGCTATCCTCAAGATTTTCCGCTCCTTCTGATTAATAAAATCAATGCTCACTCCGGTATAAGCGCAGCAGCTCAAGCAACTTTGAGAAAATTTCAAGAACAGCTTAACAGGCTGGGTAGTTACAAAGTTTTTATTTATGAGTGGTCTCTTCAACTTTCTTTAGAGGAGCGGATTTTTCGATATAAATCTCCCAAACACCTTCTGCTACTTTTAAATAATCTGCAAAGTGCCCCTTTTTTTTTGTCCAATTAACCACATTGGCAATAGTACAGCTATGATCAGCTGTTAATACTAATATATCACCAGCTTGCATGGTACGCAAAACCTTCAGGGCTTTTAATAAGGGGATGGGGCATGGTTCGTGCATGCAGTCTAGTTTGAACTCTGCCATGAATCTACCTCCAGTTATCAGTTATCAGTTATCAGTTATCAGTTAATTGTTGCATAGCAAATTGAAAACCTCGCCCGTAACCCTCGTAACCCCTGTAAACTGTAAACTGTAAGCGAGATTGCATCAGCTAATTCTCGTTACTGTGCCTATCGACAAATGTTAGTTTATGACCTACACCAGTTAAAGTAAGGCCTTTTTTTCGTACCAGTCTGCCAAAAAGTATAATAAGACTAAAGCTGTTAGCTGTATGAACAGCGCAGGGAAAAAGCCCAAGTAGTGCGGAAGCCAGATTGTTTGTGTACTGGAAATCAACAATCTGTCCCAAAACTCGAAGTGACCAGCGGCTAATGTTGTGCCAATAATAAAGCCTATTAAGGCGACCATCTGCATGGTAAAACCTTCTCCCACTCGCATCAAGGTACCGGAAGCACATCCTCCGGCAACAACCATGCCAGCTCCAAACATAAGGGCTCCGAGTATTGTATGGATGCCAATGGGCTGAATTTGACCGGGAACAGCATCTAAATCAAAGTTCAAGGGATTACCACCTGCCGCTAGATATTGGACAATAAAAAAACCGATAGTTGAGATGATAAAGGCGATTATAATTGCTTTTAAGAGGGCAGTGCTTCCTATAAGCAGGGGGTCTCTAAAGCCAGCGGCAAAACAAAATTTTGACCTTTGCATGGTAACTCCCAGCAGAATACCAATCAACCAGAGAAAACTAAACTTGGGGTTATAAACCAACAGAACGCCACCAGCAATCAAGATGATAATAAACAGATATATGGCTAAAGGTGCCTGGCTTCTAACAGCCTTAATTTCTTGTTGCCTTTTCCTTTTCAAATCCTCTATTTTCTTGGAAGGCAATTTCCCACCTCCTGCTTTGTGCTTTGTATTTAGTATATCTTTAGTGCTAAGTTTTTGCACCTACTTTGCAAAAACTTAGCACTAAAGCAGGTAGTTTTAAATAAAGTCAAAAGATTACGTTATATAGTTCGATGCCTAAGAACCAGACCTGCCCTAGATAAAAGTCCGCAACAATCAAACATTAACTTGTTGGTAGCCAAAAGGGGAAGGCCTTTTTCTTTGGTTAAGGCAACCATTTCTTGACAAGGCTGTTTGCCTCGTATAATTAATATAGCCCTAGCATCCAGCATTACAGCAGTTTGAATAGCCTGTGTATTACACATCCCTGTAAGCATTAAACCTTCTGGTTGAGCGCAAGACAAACAATCACTTATTAAATCACACCCGAAACCGGTAGCTACTTCTATATCCATCAAGTGTTCTCCCCATACTATCTTTGCGTTTAAGATTTTTTGGATTTCAGCCAATTTCATCTCCTAACTCCTCTCGCCGGGGGAACCCAGTCTGATTATTACTTCTGCGAATCAGCAATACTGTATAAAAACATCTTATATCCGTTTATTCATGCTTAAATTTCTGTACTGCCTGAACAAGAGTTTCCATAGATGAACGCAGTTCCATCACCGTGGTATTAATCTCTTCCATGGAAGAGGCCTGCTCCTCTGAGGAAGCGGCTACCTCTTGGCTACCGGCACTGATTTCTTCTGCTGCTGCGGAGACCCCCTCTATCCTGCTGACCATCTGTTCTACACTGGCAGCTATCTCTTGGAAAGATTTACCGCTAGATGCGACTATCTCTGAGCCGGAACGAACCTCTTCCACAGCTTTAGCCATACTTATAACAGTCTCTTTCGTTTCTTTCTGGGTTGTCTCTACCAAAGAGGCAATATCTTCTGCAGCTTTAGATGTTTCTTCTGCTAACTTACGTACTTCCTCGGCTACTACGGCAAACCCACGACCATGTTCTCCTGCCCGGGCCGCTTCAATAGCTGCATTCAAGGCCAAAAGGTTGGTCTGAGCCGATACATCAGTAATCAGACCTACTATGCTGCCAATTTCCTCAGAGCGCTTGCCTAAGCCTTCTACACCACTACGCATGCCTTCCACTATGCTGCTAATTTCTTGCATCTGCTGGGTAACCTTTTGGCTACCTATCTCCCCGGTTTTTGCTTTAGCAGAAACTTCTTCTGAGAGAGTAGCCATTTCCTGTGCGTTATTACTCAGCTCATGGGTACTGCTGGCAAATTCACTGGCACTGGCAGCCACCTGATCAATAGAGGAAGATGTAGCTTCCAGCGAAGCAGCCAATTCCTCGCTAAAACTATTTGCTCCGCGGGCTATTTTTGCCGTTTTTTGTACCAAAAGGCATAACCCTGTCGTCATGCTATTGGTGTTTGTTGCCAGCTGACCAATTTCGTCTCCTCGTTCAATATCTGACTGTACTGTTAAATCCCCACCAGCCACTTTTTTGACGACGTTGCTTAGTTTATCTAGCGGATGTACAATTCTAAGAGCGCTGAAATAACCGACTACGACAACGAACAAAGTAAATAGAGCAGCGAAAAGGATTGTTGCGTTACGTATCCATGTTACACGGGCAAGAGCTTCTGAGACCCCCTTTTCAACCACAAAACCAACCGGAAGATTCCCAAGCTTGGTAACTCCCAGTACTCCCAGCACTCGGTCACCCCGATAATTAAGATGCGTACTACGAGTTATAAAATTTAAGTTAGCTGTGGTGATAGGGTTAGAAAGTAGTGACACTGCTTCAGTGTTAATGGTTTTGTTTAAAGCTGCCCCCTTCTGAAATTCTCCCGGCAGCCTAGTGTTGGTAAGTAGTAAACCGTTAGCATTTATCAGGTAAGCATCTGCAGTAACTCCCAAGTTTTCCAACCCCTGATGCACAATATTCATTATTCCCGTATCTCCCGACATTATAGTAACTGTACCTACTATTTTCCCCATATTTCCTCCGTTTTTGACAGGAGCTGAGACAATGATAGCATTCATTTTGTCTGCATCAGAAAAAAACAGCGGCGACCAAGTTATTTCACCAGCCAATGCACCTTGGATATAAGCTCTATCAGAGAAATTTATGCCTACTAACCCTTCCCTAGTGCTGTAAATCGCTTGGCCAGTCGAGTCGGTAATAAAAATAAAAACAGAGCCATATCTTACCATAACTTCAGCAAGAAAGGTGTTTACTTTTTCTTTTTGTTCCAACCAAGGAACAGTAGCATCTTCTACGTCTTCTAAAATATTTAAACTATTAATTATAAACGGAGAAGAAGCTAAAACAGCAACAATATTTTCCTTTCTTTGGTTGCTTTGTTCCAGCTGTTCTTTTTCTGATACAAGATAGACATGCAAGCCAGTAAAAACTTCTTCTTGTACACTTAAGAATGACCAGCGGTAAGAAAAACCACTGACAACCAAGAGAGGTAAGAGGCCCATCAGCAAAAAAAGTGCAGTTAACCTGACTTTAAGACTCACTTTTTTAAACATGGATACATCCTCCTTTATAATGTTGGTCACTACTCAAGCAGTTTAGCAAAACAATTAATCCAAGAGGGTTCATTTTCCAAAATAGCGATAAGCTTCTAGGAAGCGTTGACCACCTGTAAAAATAATCATCCCTGTAAATACAGATAGAAATATAATAATCTGGGCTGGGAGTAAGATAATCAAAGAAAAAATAATTAAAGTTTCTGCCCTTTCTGCCAAGCCGGCTTGGTAATAAAAAGTCTTTTCGCTCTTTTTACTGCTTATTGCTCCCACTGTCAAAAAGATGGAAAAAGAAAAAATTATGGAGCATAGTAAAAAAATACAAGCCATTTGTGTCGCTGGAAAGCGAAGAGCTACGACAATAATAAAAGTCATTTCTACCAACCGGTCAAAAAGCAAGTCCAGCAGGGTACCAAAGGGAGTAGTAAGTTTTGTCAGCCTAGCGATAGTACCGTCTAAAATATCTAGTAACCCTGAGAACCAGAGGAAGAGCAGGGACATAAATCTAAAGTCAAAATAAAAGAAGAGGGAACTGAGCAGGCCAACAATCAAAGCCAGAATGGTGACCTGCAAGGGAGTTACTTTAAATACTACCAGCACTTCTGCCAGCTTATTAAAGTAGGATTGTACGTATTTACGAGCGTGTGAGTCTAACATTTTGTTATCTTTCCTTCTAATATTATAACTACTCGGACAGTTAGGGCTTGTGATGAAATAAACTGTGCAATATTGCGAAGGATTTTCGTTCAT
>CAZLTH010000051.1:0-9918 GCA_964562355.1 uncultured Syntrophomonadaceae bacterium
TTCAAGCTCTCTTCCTTCTTCCTCTGGGTATATTTTTTCGATACCATCCATATTTTCCAACAGGTATACTAAAGGCTTTTCAATAAATTGCTTTTGCCGCCACATTTGTCCTCCAAATAGAAGTGCCAAAGTAATTATAAATACTATTAGGGCAATAACCCATTTAAAATTATTAAAAACCATCATAGCTTCCCTTCTACATTTAGTTTACATAATATATCATAGCACATATTTAAAATACTGGCAAAAGCAAAAAATACCACTCTTGAGTGGTATTTTTATAAGAGAAAATCAACTAGATCAGTAACTGTGTGAGTCAGTAATTGGATAAGGACTGACCATCAAGCAAACACTGCCTTACTGGATCACTGGCTCGGACTCTGGCAACCACAAGGGATTGCCCCTACTTATTCACTTACTCACTAACTCATGTTCTTTCTCCCAGTAAGTCGTAGCTGGCAACAGCCGTTATTTTAACTTCAATTATTTCTCCGGGAAGTAATTGCTGTTCTGATTTAAAATATACCTTACCATCTACTTCGGGAGCCTGCCCAAAGTATCTCCCACTATAATAATCTTTTTGGCAAAACTTATCCACCATAACGTCAAAACATTTCCCTAGTAATTTTTTATTGTTGGTGCAAGAGCTTTCCTTCAAAAAGGACATGGCCTGATGATAGCGATATTTTTTTAAACGACCGGGGAGTTGAGATATTTTCTGCGCCGCTTTTGTTCCTTCTTCTGGTGAATAGGTGAAAACGCCTACTCTTTCTAGATTATACTTTTCGAAAAAAGCCATTAGTTGATGGAAATATCTTCTTTTTTCTCCTGGAAAACCAACGATGAAAGTACTCCTCAGTACTATATCAGGAACAATTTCTCTACACTTATCTAAAAAATCTTCTACTCTACTGCCCCCACGCCCCATCTCTTTTAAAATTTCCGGGGCTACATGCTGTAGTGGTATGTCCAGATAAGAACATACTTTTTCTTCTTCTGCTAGGCATTTTAATAATTCTTGATCAACATGCAGGGGGTGAGCATATAAAATTCTGAGCCATTTTATATCAGGAATTTTACAGAGTTTTTTAAGTAACAGAGGTAGTTTTTTTTGTCCGTATAAATCCATCCCATAAAAAGAGGTATCTTGTGCTATCAAGTTAATTTCCCGGGCACCTTGCAGTACCAGCTGCTGCGCCTCATCAATAATTTCCTCTAAAGGACGGCTTTTATACCTTCCCCTCAGCTGCGGAATAATGCAAAAAGTACAGTTATGATTACAGCCATCGGCAATTTTTATGTAAACACTATGCACTGAACCTGTTATTACTCTGGGTAACGGGTTGTCAAAAATAGAATTATTATTTTTAACACAAATGATTTTTTTTCCCTGTAAAGACTGAAGGACAACACTGACCACATCTTTAATATTACCCGGTGTTATGATAGCATCTATCTCCGGTATTTCCGCCATTAACTCTGCTTTATACCTAGCAGGTAAACAACCTGCTACCAGTAGAACTTGGCAGGAGGCATTTTTTTTGTACTGTGCTAGTTTTAGAATTTCTCCAATCGATTCTTCCTTGGCATCAGCAATAAAACTGCAAGTGTTCACGATAATTACTTCTGCTTCTTCGGGTCGGGCGGTAAAAGAAAATCCCTTTTCAGCCAGCAAACCCAAAATATTTTCACTATCAACACGATTTTTAGGACACCCTAAAGTTAGTAAATTAATCTTTATGTTTTTTTGCATAAATTTTATTGTTTCACTTTCATAGTTTGCGGATTCAGGGTTCAAGAACCAAGATCAGCTTAATATCATATGCTCTAGCCTCTTCCCTTACTAGCAAGCTTATACTGTTTACGATTATAGCAGAAACTCCCGGTGGATAACCAATACGAATGGTTAATTCCTTGTCTGATTCCAGTGAGTGAGTTTCTCCTTCTAGAAAGGTGGTCTCCAGTATAGATATATCATTTTCTTTAATCCTAACCCAGCAATCGGTTGAGAATTTTATTTCTAAAGATATCATCTCGGCATTTTTAACATTAAATACTTGATTACCAGCATCTTCATGTACAAGAACAACTTCTACAGTTTGTTCCACTTGCTCAAAAACATTCTCCTCCGGCGGAGGATCTTCAATTTCAACAGGGGTATCAGCGTCTGTACCGTTATTATTTGCCTGTGTCTGCTCAATATCACTATCAGTCAAAAAATTTAAATCTACCCTGCCAGCAGTATGATAAATAAGCCAAACTATAAATGCTGTCAATAACAGTAAAACAATAACTTTCCTTTTATTTAAACCATTAGGGGGGAAAAGTATTTCTTTTTTACTCTTGGTGTTACTTGATGTTATATGTTCCTGACTGATTGTAGTATCTTTTTCATATATTTCAGAGTAAACTTCTAAGATTTCAGCGGGATCTAAATCAATTACGGTGGCATAGTTTCTTAGAGCGCCTTTTATATAGACGTTTCCAGAAAACATTTCAAAATTTTCTTGCTCCAAAGCAGTTAAATATTTAGGCTGAATTTTTGTAATCTCATGTATCTCTCTTAAACTTAATCCTTTACTTTCTCTGGCCTCTTTCAACTTGGCTCCAATTTCTGTCAATACGGCACACCTCAATCCTTTATTTTATTTATTTTTAAGTGTTTCAGACAGCTGTTCTGGTGTAATCAAAACTTCTCTCGCCCTGCTACCTTCAAACTTTCCTACAATACCCTTCTCTTCCATATCATCAATCATACGAGCAGCTCTGGTATAACCAATACGCAATTTTCTTTGTAGAATTGAAATAGAAGCCTGTCCGCTTTCGAGCACTAAATTTACTGCTTTCAAAAACAACTCGTCGTCTTCACTAAGATCATCAAAAGTTATGCTATCTGAAAGTGATTTTTCATCACACTCCATCTTCCCTTGTGACTGGATATGAGCAATCAAGGCTTGTAAATCTGCTTCAGCTATATATGCTCCTTGTACACGAAAAGGCTTAGGTGCGCCTACCGGGTGAAAAAGCATATCTCCTCTTCCAAGCAATTTCTCGGCTCCGCCTTCATCAAGAATAGTTCGGGAATCAATATGAGATGAAACAGCAAAAGCAATTCTGCTGGTAATATTAGCTTTAATAACACCAGTTATAACATCTACTGATGGGCGTTGTGTGGCAATAATCAAATGTATTCCTGCCGCCCTAGCCATCTGAGCCAGACGTGCAATAGCATCTTCTACATCTGAGGCTGCTACCATCATTAAATCCGCCAATTCATCTATAATCACTACATAATAGGGCAAGTATTCGCCGCTCTTATTTTCCAGAACCAACTGATTGTAGCGTCTTATATCTCGGACACTTTCCTGCGCAAAAAGGTGATAGCGCCTGTTCATTTCTTTTAAGAGGTTCTTCAGAGCTAGAGCAGCTCTTTTAGGTTCATTTATAACAGGAGTTATTAAATGAGGTATGCCATTAAAAATGTTAAGCTCAACAACTTTAGGATCTATCATCAAAAACTTTACTGTTTGGGGATTGGCTTTAAAGAGTATGCTGGCAATGATAGTATTTATACAAACACTTTTCCCGGCTCCTGTTGCACCAGCAATCAAAAGATGAGGCATTTTTTGAAGGTCAGCAATAACCGGGTTACCAGTGATATCTTTTCCCAGCGCCATGGTCAACGGAGATTGATCGTTTTGAAACTCCTCACTTTCCAATGCTTCCCTTAAATAAACAAGAGAGATAGCTTTATTGGGAACTTCTATACCTACAGCCGCTTTGCCCGGGATAGGAGCTTCTATCCTGACACCGGAAGCTGCTAAGTTTAAAGCTAGGTCATTACTCAAATTAACAATTTTACTTACTTTCACTCCTATTTCGGGTTGTATTTCATAGCGAGTTACTGTAGGTCCAACATGAATAGCAGAAATTTTAGCCTGTACGCCAAAACTATTTAAAGTTTTTTCTATTACTCTGCCTCGCTCAGCTATGGTTTTCTGCTGTTTGCTATCCTGAACACCTTTTCTTTGCGGTAAAATACTTACTGGTGGTAAAAAATAATCACTTTCCAGATCTGATTTAAAATCAGATCTGTTTTCATTAGCAGGTTCTGTTTCCTGCTGGGTTTTAGTGTCCTCAGTTCCCAAAGTTGAAAAGCTTTTCTGATACCCTTGCTCTGCAAAATTCATATTGGAATTTATATCCCCTGCCGAAGATTCAGGAGAAAGAGTTTCATTCTCTAAAAAAATCTCCTCTCGTAAAAGTGTCTCCTCTGTTACTGCGGTCTCATCCCTATTGTAGCTAGAATATTTTTTTTGGTTTACGGATAGATTAAAAAAATAGTGATAGCCACCTTTAAAAAGC
Organism: uncultured Syntrophomonadaceae bacterium; assembly: GCA_964562355.1. GTDB lineage: Bacteria > Bacillota > Dethiobacteria > PWVN01 > PWVN01 > CAZLTH01. The sequence goes on from CAZLTH010000051.1 coordinate 4,366, forward strand.
AAGAAAATTCCCTTTAGTAATTTCCCTATTAAAACTATTAACTTCACACTGCTGTTTAGCATAGCAGTAATAGACAAATTAGTTATCAGTAAAAAGGAGATGAGAGCAAGTGTACCTAAAATTATATAACTACCAATATCTTTGAAAAAAAAGTATAAGACAATAGCAAACGATGCTCCCAGTATCCCACCGCCCTTATGCTCCGTTGCTAACTGAAAACTTGTTTCATATAGCGAGGTTTCTGTTAAATTTATCTGATCATAAAGCTCAATCATCAAATTTAGATGTGCAACTATCATAAGAATAAAAAGAAAAAGCAATACTCCCAGAAGACGCAAGTGAAGATATTTTATTTGCTGCGGCAACATCATTTTAAAGCCTATTATTGCAACAACCATAGGAAGTATCAAAGCTACTTCACCGGCTATAAATCGCAAAAAATTATTAAGGAACAAGCCAAACTCCCCTGTTTGCTCTGTAAAAAGTAAACCGGTTGCAGTTAATGCAGACAAAGATAAAAATAAAATACCCTTTACCTGATTTTTTACGTCTTTGTTTAGTTCATCAAAAAGTGGCAATAAATAAATTCACCTTTCCTTATAAAAATAGCATGGTGCTTGAATCATTATAAACTATTTTCTTCTCGACTTCAAATCTACGACTGCTTCTTAATACTAATAAATCCCCGTGAAAGCTAAATAAATAACCAAGCTGCCTAAAAGCCAGCAATAACAGGAAAAATAGTAAAATTTTCGTGCCTTTAACAGTTTTATAAATACCTTAATTGCCAAAACTCCGGAGAAAAAAGCAGTTGCGGTGGCCACAAAATAAGGGAAGATAAGTGCCTCATCAAAACCAACAGAAATCACTTCTTTTAGCTCCAAGAGAGTTGCTCCCAAGATAACAGGCAGAGACATTAAAAAAGAAAACTTGATAGCCGTTTCCATACTCAGTTTTCTGGCTAAAGCAGCTGTTATAGTAGATCCGGAGCGAGAAATACCGGGGATAATAGCCAAACCTTGGGCAAAACTTATTAAAATAGCGTCCATAGCATTCATTTTTTGCACATCTTTATTCCCAGCAGGCAGATAAGAGACCAACCAGATAATACCACCAGTTATCAAAAGCATAAAACCTACAGTGGTAAATGACTGAAAGATACTTTCAAAAAATGATTCCAGAAAAATTCCCATTAAGCCGGTAGGAACTACAGAAATCAATAAAAGTAATAATAATTTCCTTTCTCCCTCATTCTTTAGAAATCCAAAGAACACTTTTTTTAAGTCTTGCCAAAAAATACATATGACAGAAAAAAACGTTCCAAAATGGACCAAAACTTCGAAGGTAATCCCTGGTTCTTCTACACCCAAAAGGACTTGGCTTATTACCAAATGTCCCGAGCTACTGACAGGTAAAAATTCCGTCAATCCTTGTACCAACCCAAGAATAATCGCTTCCCATAAATTCACAACACCATTTCCTCCATTACACAGCATTATGCAGGGGGGCACGATGTTATCGGGTTATCGTGTCCCTTTTCTACTTAGGCAAATTTACTGACAGCTTCTAAAGCTTTAATAAGATTTCTTTCGGCATTGGTCCTTAATTTTCCTTCATTTTAGGATAGGAATTATGAGGTTTTTCTGGAAGAAGCCAGCATATTAATTTAGTGATAAGATTGATAAAGAATAAAAAAAATAATCCGCCGCTTAAATTGTACAATGTATGTCCATTTGCTATCTGCCTAGAAATATCATCAGATGTAAACATTACCAGCAAGGTAAAGTAGGGTAGTATTGATAAGACAATAAGTGCATTTATAACATTAAAAATCAGATGAGTTAATGCCACTCTGCGACCAGACAGATTTGTACTCAAAGAAGCTATCAGTGAAGTTAGGCATGTTCCTATGTCCGATCCGAAAATTATAGACAAAGAAGTCGTAAAGTCTATCCCATTATTTCCAGCCAGAGAAATAATGAATGCTGTTACGGCACTGCTGCTTTGAATAACTGCAGCACTAAAAACTGCTATTAACAAACCCCAAACAGGTGAAAATTCTGAAGCATTTAAGGCATAGTCGTAGAAGGTAATCATTTGAGAGGACAGTCCCTGATTGATAAAATTCATGCCGGCAAGTAATATCCCAAAACCTAAACTTACAAGCATAATGCTTTGTAGCCTTTTAGAGAGCAGATATAATCCTAGGCTTAAAACTGCGATAAAAATACCATATTGATCTATGTTAAAAGCTATAATTTGGGCAGTAATAGTAGTTCCGACATTAGCACCTAGAATTATGGCAATGGCAGTTTTCAAGTTCAGAATACCAGTATGAGCAAGCCCTACTACTAGGACAGTAGTTAAACTGCTGCTCTGTAAGACAGCAGTAATAAATACTCCTGTTAAAAATCCAGACTTTGGATCAGAAGAAATAAAAGAAAGATATGATTTTATTTTTTCTCTATTACTTCGAACCAGTCCTGTACTCATAATCTTCATGCCACTTAACAGGAGTAGCAGGCCGATCACCAGTCGCCATAATGCAATAAATATAAAGTTCTCCATAGTAATAATTAAATGCATTTATAACTAAAAAAAGACCTTTCGATCTCAAAAACATTTTTTTTCGAAGTACCAAGGAAATTCGATGATAGAACCAGGTTGCAATTGGGGTTGTAAATATACTTGTGGATCAGAAGAAATAACTCTAATGATTTTAGCTTTATCCATAGAAAGCGGTTCAACAATAATACTACCGCCGCTCATAGAAAGTTCATAGTTTTCAACTACATCTTTAGTAGATTCCTGCAGTACTAATTCTAATGGCAATACTGTATAAAGCAAACTCATTTTCCTTTCCTACTTTTTTTTGGAGGCAAAGAAAAGGAGCGGTTAGTGTGCTTCGTATGGTAATCTTTATACTTCTTCTGATTGGAAATAAGTTTTTTTAAATGAAAGATGGCCTCACCTAAACCGCCAACACTATTTATCAATCCTTCTTTAACAGCGTCACTGCCCACTAAAACTGTCCCAATGTCTCTTGCTAGCTGACCTGTTGTGAACATCAATTCACGAAAGTTTTTTTCTTCAATCTCTGCATGTTTGCAAACAAAACGTATGACTCTTTCCTGCATTTTATCAAGATATTCATACGTTTGGGGAACACCAATTACAAGACCGGTCAACCTTATCGGATGTATAGTCATCGTAGCCGTCTCGGCAATAAAAGAATAGTCAGATCCTACTGCTACCGGAACTCCTATACTATGCCCACCTCCAAGAACAAGTGATACTGTCGGCTTGGAGATAGTTACAATTAGCTCAGCGATTGCTAAACCCGCTTCCACATCGCCACCGACAGTATTAAGCACTACCAGTAGACCTTCAACCTGGGGATTTTGCTCCACTGCTACCAATTGGGGAATAATATGTTCATATTTTGTTGTTTTGTTCTGAGGTGGCAATATAAGATGACCTTCAATTTGTCCGATAATAGTAATACAATGAATATTATCAGTCAATACCGGTATAGTTGTTTGCCCTAACTGTTTTATTTTTTCAACTGAAGAATCATCGGAAGGATGCTCGTCAGAAGGTGCATTTTTAGACCTTCTGACGGCTAGTTTTGAGCGACGAGAATAAAAAGTCAAACCTGATACACACTCCCTGCTTGCAATAAATTATGACACAGTTACTAAGTTACTATTACTATGTTAGTGTGTCTTACCGCAGGGTTCCTTATACATTTGGAGTTTTAGAATTCACTAAACTTCCATTATTATAGGTAGTATCATAGGACGTCTCCCGGTTTTTTCATACAAATATTTTCTTACAGTATCTCTGATGTTGTTTTTTACCATATTCCAATCAGTTAGCTCACTTTCTCCCATTACCTGCAATGACTTTGAGACCAAATCTCTTGCCTCGATGAGCAAGGCTTCTGATTCACGCACATAAACAAAACCTCTAGATACAATATCCGGACCAGCAGCCAATTGTTTCGCCTGTCGGTCAATAGTAATGACAACAATAAGAATACCATCCTCTGAAAGTATTTTCCTGTCTCTAAGGACAATGCTTCCGACATCTCCTATACCTAGTCCGTCAACTAAAACTTTCCCGGCGGGGACATTCCCTATAATTTTACCGCTGGAAGGTGTCAGTTCCAAGACATTGCCAGCTTCTGTGAGAAAAATGTTCTCTTTTTTAAAACCAATTTTTTCAGCTAGTTGTGAATGGGAAATCAAATGACGGAATTCACCATGCACGGGCATAATAAAACGAGGTTTCAAAAAATTCAGCATAAGTTTTAACTCTTCTTGATTAGCATGACCAGACACATGAACTCCTGAAGCTTTTTCATAGATAACATTAGCGCCTCTTCTAAATAAATTATCAATGGTGCGAGAGACAATTTTTTCATTACCAGGAATAGCTATAGCAGATATGATAACTGTATCTCCAGGTGTAATGCTGACTTTTCTATGATTAGATCTAGATATTCTTGCAAGTGCCGACATCGGTTCACCCTGACTACCTGTTGCCAATATCACCGACTGGTTATGAGGATAATTGGAAAGCTCATCGATATCAATAAGGGTATTATCTGGTACCTTTAAATACCCTAAATCTACTGATATTTGAACTACATTTTCCATACTTCTGCCAACTACTGCAACCTTTTTTTTGTTTATATACGCTGCGTTCATCACCTGTTGAAGTCTGTGTACATTTGAAGCAAAGCTAGCAATAATAATACGACCTTTAGCTGTTCTAAACATTTCAGTTAGCGTCTGACCAACTTCTCTTTCCGAGAGTGTAAAACCAGGGCGCTCTGCGTTAGTACTATCTGATAAAGCTAGCAAAACCCCTCTTTGTCCAAACTCTGTTAGCTTCTGAAAGTCAGTAACCATACCATCAACAGGAGTTTGATCGAACTTAAAATCGCTGGTATAAACAATTAATCCCGCACTGGTATTAACTGCCAGACCAACTGAATCCGGAATACTATGGCTTGTCTTGAAAGTCTCTACTTTAAATTTGCCAACTTGTACAGTATCTCCGGGATTAAAAACTCTTAAATCGGTCTGATCCAACAAGTTATGTTCTTCAAGCTTACCCTTAACAAGACCTAGTGTTAACTTTGTCCCATAAATAGGCACGTTAAGCTGACGGAGAACAAAAGGCAAAGCACCTATATGATCTTCATGACCATGAGTAAGAACTATTCCCTGAATGTGCTTTTTGTTTTCTAACAAATAAGATATGTCGGGAAGCACGATATCAATACCCAACATCTCTTCTTCAGGAAAAGATAATCCTGCATCCATAACAAGAATTTCAGCACCATCTTTTACCAGGAACATGTTTTTTCCAATTTCTCCAACTCCACCCAAAGGTATTAATTGCACCTTACCATTTCCTGGAGTTTTTCTATTTTTTTGTTGCGAACTCAAACTTTTTTTCAACCTCCAATTTAATTAATTTTCTCGAACTTTTTCCGTCAAAAATCATTATACTTTATATCAGACTATAAAGCAAACTAAAAAG
>CAZLTH010000052.1:0-1903 GCA_964562355.1 uncultured Syntrophomonadaceae bacterium
AGTTCGCTTATGGCCTTGTTTTCAAGAAGTTTTCTATCTACCCCGATAATTCCCTCTTCCCCGGTAGGCATAGTGGTGAGTTTTGTTAATTTTTGGTCGAAAGCGATATTTTTTTGCTGGGCAAATTCCAGTAAGGGTTGGTAAGCAGGCTGAATCAGGGCGGAGATAAATCTTTTGTCATCACCTATTAGCACTGCTTCTTCTATCCAGCGGCTTTTCTTTAATTTTTCTTCCAACGGCAGAGGGGCTACGTTTTTGCCTGTAGAGAGAACGAGAATATGTTTCTTTCGCTCCTTGAAAAAAAGGTAGCCGTCTGAATCGAATTCGCCGATGTCGCCGGTTTTTAACCAGTCGTCCTCGGTGAAGGATTGTTGGCTTTCCTCGGGAAGCTTGTAATACCCTTGCATTACATTGTCACCTTTGATCAAAATTTCACCGTCTGCGGCTAATTTTTGTCTAGTACCGGGAAGAGGCGGACCTACACTACCGATTTTAAAACGCCCGGCGGGATTCAAATTAGAAGGTGCAGCTACTTCTGTCATCCCGTAGCCTTCGATGATGGTGATGCCCATACCGTTGAAAAAATAAGCCAAGTCCTTACGCAACGAGCTTCCGGCCGAACAAGTCCACTTCAGATTGTTTACCCCCATTTTTTGACGTATTTTACTGAAAACCAGCTTATCTGCCAGACGATGTTTTAGCTTTAACCCTAGTGAGGGCTCTTGCCAGCTAGCTCTGATTTCTCCGACTTGTTTGGCAATAGTATCTGCCCAGTAAAAAATTTTCTTCTGCAAAACCGAGCCGCTTTCTACTTGACTGGTTAGCCGATCATAAACTCGTTCAAAGAGGCGAGGGACAGAGACAAAAGCAATTGGTCTGATTGCGGGCAAATCTTGCGATAATTGGTCGGGTCGGCTGAAATAGCTGGTTGCGCCGGCGTTGACAGCGGCAAAATAGACTAGTCGCATATAAACATGAGCCAGTGGTAGAAAAGCCAGTAGTTTTTCTGCTGGCAGAAAACTGATTAGCTGGATAGCGGCATAGACGTTAAAACGCCAGTTCCAGTGCGAGAGCATGGCACCCTTGGGTAAGCCGGTAGTGCCGCTAGTATAAACGATACTGCTTAAATCTTCAGGCGTTACACTGCGCCAGGTTTTTTCATAAATCTGAGGATTTTTGGAGGCGTATTGACGTCCCTTGGCCATGACTTCTGGCAGGGTATAAACACCGGCAGGAGGATTTTTGATTATTTCCATCACTATAATATGTTCCAGCTGGGGGAGTTGTTTCCGGACAGAGAGGACTTTTCCCAGTTGTTCCTGGTTTTCCACAATCACAATCTTGCTATCAGAGTTGTCGATGATAAATTGTATTGTTGCCGATAACAATGTTGGATAAATGGTAACTGTAACTCCGCCGGCGGTGAGAATAGCGAAGTCTGCCTGCACCCACTCATAACGGGTTTCAGACAAAAGACTGACTTTGTCTCCCTTCTTAATTCCTAGGGATAGCAGGCCTTGAGCGAGAGTTTTAACCCTTTCCCCCAACTCCCGATAGGTTAACTGTAGAGGATTTTCCCAGCTTTCCCCCTGGCGATAACAGATAGCTACTACCTCTGGGTAGCGCTGCACAGCATTCCAGAACAGTTCATTGATACTTTCTTTTTTAGCTTCTCCCAAGCTTTTTCCTTTGATAACAGACACGCTTAATATCCCCTTTCAATTTTCAATGACGACAAATCAATATACTTTTTGTACTTTTACGAATTTTTATAATATTTTGATTATATTGTGCAACAGGTCAACGAACCACGGATAGACACGGATTAACATGGATTAAATTTCTAAATACAGCTTATTTTCTGCAACGAGGAGTCCCCCTCCCAAATTGGAGGTGGGAAGTG
>CAZLTH010000052.1:2003-9785 GCA_964562355.1 uncultured Syntrophomonadaceae bacterium
AAAACGCAGTTTGTCTATGCCATAAAAAGCAACAAGAAGACCGGTTGGAATATTTATCATTCCGGAAGCCAGAGACAGAACCAGCATACCATGAGCGATACGACGAAAGAAAGGGGGCGTTTTAGCTGCATATTCTTCATCGGTATGCAATGGATACCAGTCGCCGCTGAGCCCGGCAAAATTAACAATATCAGTTTCGGTGACAGTCCTCCCCCCGGAGGTAAGTTGCTGGCCGGGGGAAAACTCTTCAAAGCAAGTTACATTTTGAAGCATATTTTTTCACCTCCTAAACGGGCATGACGCCGTGTTTTCTCCAGGGACGTGGTCGTTTTTTACCTTTAGCCAGTGCTAACCCTTTGATGATGATGCGTCTTGTTTCGGCAGGTTCAATAATATCATCAATATAGTTATTGGAAGCAGCCAGGTAAGGACTGATCAATTGCCGGAAAAAGGCGCAACGCTCATCTCTTAATTCCTCTGGATTTTCTGTTGCTGCGATTTCTTTGCGGAAAAGAATATTTACAGCACCTTCCGGCCCCATAACACTGATCTCTGCGCTAGGCCAGCCAACAATCAAATCTGGCTCGTATGGCTTGCCGCACATGACATAATAACCTGCCCCATAAGCTTTCCTTAAAACGATGGTTATTTTAGGTACTGTTGCTTCAGAAACAGCATAGAGCATTTTTGCCCCGTGGCGTATAATACCAAGTTTTTCTACCCGGGAGCCAACGATAAAACCGGGCACATCTTGCAGAAAGATAAGAGGGATGTTAAAAGCATCACAGAGCTGGATAAAGCGAGCCGCTTTATCAGCAGAGTCAATATCCAGTATGCCTCCTCTGACCATAGATTGGTTGGCCACAATACCAGCAGAGGCGCCGTTGAAGCGGGCAAAACCTGTCACTAGGTTTTTAGCCCATCCCGGTTTGATTTCAAAAAAGCTATCTTTGTCAATAATTTTCTCGATAACATCGTAAATGTTAAAAGGCATCTTAGGGTCCTCCGGCACAATCGTATTTAATTCTTCTACCAGTCGATCAGGTGGGTCACTAGTTTTATTCTCCGGGGGAAGCTCCTGGTTGTGTGTAGGGAGGTAGCTCAAAAATTTCTTTATACTGGCCAGGCAAGCCGCATCGTCTTCTACCTCCATATCGGCCACGCCGCTTTTATTGCAATGAATATGAGAGCCGCCCAATTCTTGCTCAGAAATATCTTCGCCGATAGCAGCTTTTACCAGGTGGGGTCCCCCTAAGGCCATGCTGCTGGTTCCTTTGACCATAGGAACAAAATCTGATAGAGCCGGGATATAGGCCGTTCCTGCTGCTCCCGGTCCCATTATAGCAGCTACCTGGGGTACAACGCCAGACATAGTCACCTGGTCAAAAAAGAGCTTTCCTGATTCAGCGAACTGCGAGCCGGTACTTTCTTGAATTCTTGCTCCGGCAGAATCTATCAGCCAGATCATGGGGACACGCTTATTCAAGGCCCACTCTCGCAGGCGGCTTACTTTTCTTTCTCCCACTTCACCCATAGACCCGGCCATGACAGTAAAATCATAGGCGGCAGCACAGGCCATGCGCCCGTTAATTTCGCCAAACCCGGTAATTACACCATCGGCAGGTGTTTTTTTGGCGGATAAGGTGGGATGGTGGGAATGAGCCAACATCCCGGTTTCCTGAAATGTTCCCTGGTCAAAAAGGACATCAAGCCTTTCCCGCGCCGTAAGTTTGCCTTGTGCATGCTGGGCGTCAATTTTTTTCTGACCACCCATCTGCAAGATTGCTTCTTTTTTAGCTTTTAATTCTGTCAGCTTGCTATTTTCCATTATTTCCCGCTCCTTTCGTTTATAAAGTTCTCTTGACTTACAAGCCTATTTGTTTAGCAATAATTTCTCGCATGATTTCGTCTGTACCGCCGCCAATCCTGTATAAGCGTATATCGCGCCAGAGCCGTTGAATAGGATATTCCATCATGTAGCCGTAACCGCCATGTATCTGTAAAACAAAGTCGGCAGTATCAAAAGCAATTTGAGCCGAGAGCAGTTTGCACATAGAAATTTCTTTTACCGGGTACTCCTTGTTTTGAAACTTATAGGCAGTACTATAAATAAACTGTCGTAAAGCTTCAATTTGAGAAGCGAAATCGGCAAAACGGTGGCGCAAAGCCTGAAATTTAGCTAGGGGTTTGTTAAATTGTTCTCTTTCCTGTGCATATTTAATACCGATATCCAGGCAGTGTTGAGCCATGGCTATACCACCGGCAGAACCTATCAGGCGTTCTCCTTGCAATTCCCACATTATGTGATAGAAACCCTGTCCCACGCTTCCTAGGATGTTTTCTTTAGGAACACGGCAATCGTCGAATGACAGCTCTGCGGTATCAGAAGAGCGCATGCCCAGTTTATCCAGTTTTTTGGACACGGTAAAGCCAGGAGTATCTTTATCAACAAAGAACAGTGTAACCCCATCAAAACCTTTATCCTTGGATGTCTTTACAACTACCACGAAAAAATCTGCCCTGGTAGCGTTAGTAATAAACATTTTACTGCCGTTTATTATCCAGGAGTCACCATCCTGCACGGCATAAGTCTTGATTCCGGCTACATCAGAGCCAGCATTTGGTTCGGTAATAGCCAGTGCGGCTATCTTTTCTCCCTTTAAGGCGGGCACTAGGTATTTTTCAATTTGTTTTTCGCTACCGAATTCGAGAATAGTAGGAGGTACCATTTCTGTTTGGACAGCTAAAGCCATGGGTAAACTGCCCATGCCGCAGCGAGCTACCTCTTCGGCGAAAACGATGGAGGCAAAATAGTCACTGCCACCACCGCCGTATTTTTCCGGGTAACGAATTCCTAAAATGCCTAGCTCCCCTAATTTTTTAAAAACAGAAAGAGGAAATTCTGTTGCCTCTTCCCATTCTTCTACATAGGGAATAATTTCTTTGTTTACAAATTCCCGCACAGCTTTACGGATAGCCTCATGTTCCTCGGTAAAGTAAGTAGTCATTTTTCTAAATCACTCCTTTTTGATGAGATACTGTACTTGCGAAGGCAACTAATTTGTATTATTAGCAAGTACTCAGAAATTAGGGATTGATGGTCAGTTGCTGGTTATCAGTTACCAGTTACCAGGTGTGTAGGGGCAATCCCTTGTGGTTGCCCGAGCAAGTTAGTTACCAGTTACCAGTTAATTGTTATATAGCAAATTTGAACCTCGTAACCACTGTAAACTGTAAACTGTAAACTGTAAACTGTAAGTTGTTGGTCTTTGGCAGTATAGTCACGCTAAAATACGATTATATTGCCTCACCGAGATTAGCAATTAGTGAAGTATCATAGTTGCCTGTCTTGAAGTCTGGGTTAGCAAGGATTTTTAATAACAGGGGGATATTAGTCTTTATACCTTCTATATTTATTTCTTGGAGAGACAATATCATTTTTTGGCGTGATTCTTCCCGGGTTTCTCCCCAGGTTATCACTTTAGCCAGGAGAGGGTCATAAAAGGCCGAAACCTTATAGCCGGCGAGCAGCCCGTGGTCTATACGCAAATCCTTATCCTGGGGCAGGGTAAGGGCTGTGATTTTCCCCGGGGAAGGGCGAAGAGTCTCCGGATCTTCTGCATAGAGCCGACATTCCATGGCCCACCCCTGAAAAGCTGCTTCTTCCTGTTTAAAGGACAGGGATTCACCGCAGGCGATTCTCAGCTGTTCTGCTACCAGGTCGCGACCGGTGATCATTTCTGTAATGGGGTGTTCAACCTGCAAGCGTGTATTCATTTCCAAAAAATACGGCTCTCTGTCTTCGCCAACGATAAATTCTATCGTGCCGGCATTTTTGTAATTGACAGCCCGGGCAGTATTAAGGGCTGAGTTAATCAATTTCTCTCTCAACCCAGTGTTGACCAGGGGGGAAGGAGCTTCTTCGATAACTTTTTGGTGCCGGCGTTGCACGGAGCATTCTCGCTCGAAGAGATGGACTGCTTCACCTTTTCCATCTCCCAAAATTTGCATTTCAATATGGCGTGGTTTGACAACCAGTTTTTCCATATAAAGCGTATCGTTCCCAAAACTGGCTTTGCTGCGCCAGGCGCATTCTTTAAAAATTTCAGCCATATCTGCCGATTTTTCTACTATGGACATACCAATGCCGCCGCCGCCGGCAGAGGCTTTAAGCATAACTGGGTAACCTATTACTTGGGCTATTTCCTCTGCTTCGTCAGCATCTTTGATGGGTTTACTGTATCCCGGAACGACAGGGATGCCTTTTGCTTCCAACAGGTTGCGGGCAGTAAGTTTGTCTCCCATTACTTTGATGGATTCAGATGACGGCCCGATGAAGGCGATACCATTCTCCTGACATTTGCGGGCAAAATGGGGATTTTCTGATAAAAGACCGTAACCGGGATGAATGGCTTCAGCGTTACATTCTTTAGCTACTTCTAAAATTTTAGCCATATTGAGGTAACTTTTAGAAACAGGAGGTGCGCCAATATGGTAGGCCTCATCGGCTTTTTGTACATGCAAGGCGTTTTTATCGGCATCAGAATAAACAGCTACTACTGCAATACCCAGGTCATGGCAAGTTTTGCAGATTCTGACAGCAATTTCGCCCCTGTTGGCTATTAAAATTTTTTTGAACATCAATTTTCCTCCCCTTATTCCAAAACAATCAAGGGATCATCTTCATTAATGAAGTCCCCTTCGCCAACTTTTATCTCTTTCACAGTGCCCTCTACATCTGCTTCTATATTGACTATACTTTTCATGGACTCTACCGCTATAACCTCCTGTCCTATTTCTACCGTATCGCCAACTTTAACCTTCACTTCGGCTATTACGCCGTCAATATTGGAGTCTATTGTTTTCATATTATTTCCCTTCCCTTCGCTCAAGGCACAAAACGCAATGAAATACCAGTCTTGATTAATTTATCGTTTTTTAATTCTTTTAAACTTAATTTTTCACTTTTCACTTTTCACTTTTAGTTTCTTTCAGACTTCCCTCTTGACCTTTGTTGAACTTTGAACTTGGGTAGTTCAGCGTCCTTTCCACTTAGGTTTACGTCTTTCTATAAATGCGGTAGCACCCTCAACTAGGTCTTCACTTTTGAAAGAAATAGTTCGCAAAATATTGAGATAAGAGGTGGCATCATCTAGTGGCATTTTGCTGGCTTGCAGAATTGAAAATAATCCCATCTGTAAAGCCAAAGGACTTCTGCCGGCTATTTTAGTGGCAATTTGCAGCACTTTTGCCTCCAGTTCCTGTGCCGGAACCACTTCGCTGATTAAGCCTATTTCTTTAGCCTTCTGGGCATCAATTATCTCTCCTGTCAGGCTGAGTTCCATGGCTTTACGGTAACCTGTGGCTCTAAGTACTAGGGGCATAATTACGAAGGGATAAAAACCCAGTTTGATTTCTGTTAAACCAAAGGTAGCCTCCTCTGCAGCTATGGCTAGGTGACACATAGCGGTAAGCCCTACGCCTCCTCCCAAGGCCAGCCCGTTGATGGCACCGATCAAAGGTTTTTTCATTCTGTCGCCCAGTTGAAATAGTTCTGTTGTTTCAGCTCCTTCCGTGTAAACTTCTACCGGGCTTTTTTGTACAACCTGGGCGAACTCTCCAATATCTCCCCCGGCACAGAAAGCTTTTCCTTCGCCTTTAATGACCACGGCACCTACTTCAGCATCAGAGTCAGCTTCTTTTAGGGCTTCTATCATCTCCATGACCATCTTGTGACTGAGTGCATTCCTGACCTGGGGCCGGTTTAAAGTCAAAAACGCTACTCGTTCCTTTTTTTCATAGGTGATACTGCTAAACAAAAAAATCAACTCCTTTTCCCATAAATTTAGTGACTCAGTGACTCAGTGACTCAGTAAGGACGGAGGGACGAATGATGAGCGGGTAAGTAGATCATCTCTCCCTAACCCCGTTGTCCTTCGTTCCTACTTAGTCACTTACAGCTGGTGAAGACGACGAGTAGGAGTCTGAACGAGTCCTGACGACGGCGATAGACAAGTCAGGAGTCCGGAAGGCTGACTGACTCACTGAGTCACTCGTCATAACTCCTGCGCGTCTATTTCAATCTCCATTTTCAGCAAGCCGCTGCCGAAACATTTACCTAAAGCATCGCTACGTAGGGAACTGGCTGCCCCGCCGTTTAAGGCAGCGTGTAAAACAAAATTTAACGCTTCGATGTTGGGCATCTCATACCTTTCTACCTTTCCTTCCACATAATAATCAAAATGTTTTTTTACTCTCTCTGCTGTCACCTCTCTTTTTAAAATGTCGTAATAGGCTGGTTTCTTGGCAAGAAGACCTACATTGCATATGTCTCCTTTGTCACCTGACCTGCTGCGGGCCAGCTCTTTTAATTTGATTTTACGCCGCATTTTAATCCACCTCCACAATCTTAACCTGTGGCTTTACTTCTTCCCGGGGGATGAGAGCAGACCACAAGGAGATTAGTCCCCGGGAACGAGCGGCACCGAAACCGCCGCCTCCGATAGAAGGGGGGCCATTTAAAGCTAGGGAAGGAAAGAGACGGGGAAACATTTCTGCTGCCTGACGATTTTTAGTTCTGATAGCCAAACGCAATCCCACTTCTTCCAGATCTCCTTGGGGTTTACCTGCTGTTGGTCCTAGCAGCGAATTAATGCCTATATATTCTGCGATCATCTCGTCCGGCTCAAAATTCATGAACTTCATTTGTTTGCGAATGATTTCTTCTGCTTTTTGAGCTTTTTTGAGGGCGTCAGGCCAGGCGTAGCGGATGCTTACCTCACTGCTGTAGCCGTTGCTGTACCCGATAGATACTTTTAATTTTTCCGGACGGGGGTTACCTACAACTCCGGCAATAGAAACGCTGTTATTTCCCAGGTCTTTTAACTGTACACTAGTAAAATCAGCGCTAACATCGGGGGTTAGATAATTGGCAGGGTCATGAATCTCATAAATTAGTTGTTCGGCAACTGTTTCCCGTGTGACTATGCCGCCGCAGGGTTCCGCCTTAGTCAAAAAGACATCGCCATTTTCGCTGACTTCTGCGATAGGATAGCCGGGGCGATGCATTTTGGGGACATTCCACCAGTCGCCGCTGAAATTACCTCCTGTAGATTGGGCGGAACACTCCATCAGATGACCGGTTACTATCCCTGTTGCTATTTTATTCCAATCAGCAAGAGACCAGCCCAATTCATAAACCATGGGAGCAAGGAAAAGGGAGGTGTCAGCGCAACGTCCCGTAACCACGATATCTGCTCCTTTTTCCAGAGCCTCAACAATGCCTTCTACGCCCAGGTAGACATTGGCAAAAAGAATGTCTTCTTTGATGGTGGAAAGAGGTTCGCCCGTTTCCATATTGATTAGCCCGTTTTCTTTCTTTTCCAGCTCATCCAAACGGGAGATGATGTCGTCTCCCTGAACAACGCCGATTTTTAGACCCTTGACTCCTTGCACTTTAGCTGTATTTATTATTTCCTGTACCGCTCCCTCTGGATTAAGACCACCGCAGTTGCTGATGATTTTTACTTTTTTCTTCTTACAGGTCGCCAGCAGGGTACGCATAAAAAAACCTATATCTGGTGAAAAACCGGTGCCAGGTTTTTTCTTTCTTATTTTTGTTAGAATGGCCAGAGTAAGCTCTGCCAGGGTATCGCAGCATAAATAGCTAACCTCTCCATGACGTACCACATCCAGAGCAGGAAAAGGGACATCTCCCAAAAAGCCTTGACCTGCTCCTATTCTGATTTTTTTCAATTTTAAATATGCCTCCTTTCATAATTG
>CAZLTH010000053.1:0-9769 GCA_964562355.1 uncultured Syntrophomonadaceae bacterium
TATGAGACTTCATAAGAATAAACCATCCTTCCTCCTACAAGCACTTTAATTACCTCAGGGGAATCATCCTTTAATCTAAATACAACTATATCTGCTTCTTTGCCAGCTGAAATAGCGCCTTTATTACTTAAGCCTGTGGCCTCAGCAGGATTGAGAGTTATCATATTAATGGCCTCGGGTAGGCTTAAAATTTCTTGTCTCCAAAGTTTTATACTTGATAAAAGCATTGAAGGAGGATAATAATCTGAACAGATAATATCAGTCACTTTTTGTTTTATTAAATCTAAAGCACTAATATTGCCACAGGAAGATTTTCCCTGAATAACATTTGGTCCTCCGACTACCACATACATATTATTTTGTTTAGCAAAGAAAGCAGCTTCAAGATTTGTGGGAAATTCAGAAATCCTCACGCCTAAATTTTTCATTAGGTAAATCTTTTGTTTATTGTCATCATCGTGGGAAGCAATAGGAACTTTAAATTTATTGGTTAAGCTGGAAACTTCTTTTAATACCGGAATTTTATTTTTGAGAACAAACTTAGGAGAGTCTTTAATAAATTTTTCTAATTCCTCTTCTTTCCAACCCCTTACCTTGGTATAATAATCCTTGAATGCCTTAAGATTTTTGAATTGGGCCTGGCCAGGCAAGTGATATTGAAAGGAAATGAGATTTACTTTCCCTTCTTCTATTAACTGCATGAGCTCATCTTTTGCCTCACATTTTGATATGTCAAAGCGGATAAATATTTTATGATTTAAAACACTTGTCTTTCGATAATTCAAAATATTTTTTATCATCTCCTTAGCCACTTTAACAGTTCTATCCTTTTCTAAAACCTCTCCCCAATAAATCCCATGAAATTGAGTAGTTATCCCGCAAGATAAAAGCTCTTTTTCATAGCAAGATAGAGCAAAATCCGGGGGAATATCTACATTAGGACGAGGATGAAATTTGAATTCTAAGGCATCGCAATGGCAATCAATTAAGCCTGGAATTATATAATTACCCTCAGCGTCAATAATCTCAAATTTATCATTATCAAGGGATATATTATCTTGCAAACACACACCCAAAATCTTTCCATCCTTAATCAAAAGCGCTTTTTTATCTTCTATTGCTTGAGGCCTAACTATTCTGCCATTAATTATGATTTTCATATATCTTTATACCCTTTCCATTTTCCATAACCAAAATTCTATCGGCAAAACTTCTCAATTCCTTCTCGTCATGAAAAATACCAATTACTGATGTCCCTCTTTTCTTTAATTTCAAAATCTCTTTTAATACAATATCTTTTGTCTTTTTATCTAAGCTGGCAAGCGGCTCATCAATAAGCAAAAGGTCTATTTTTCTAGTAATGGCCTGGGCAATATTTACTCTCTGTTTTTCTCCGCCACTGAAAGTAGAAGGATAGGCACCAAATAGGTTCTCTGGAATTAAAAAGCGTGAAAGCATACTTTTGGCTTTCCTTTCTGCCTTGTTTTTATCTATTCCTTGTTGAATAAGGGCCTGGCTTACTATCTCAAGACAACTAATTCTGGGGATAGTATAAAAAAACTGGCTCACATATCCTATTCTTTCGCGTCTTAAATCAACAATCTCTTTATCGGAGCAGGTTGCTAAGTCTACTGAATTCCCATTCTTATAGTAATAAATAATCTCGCCCTCTGTTGGCAAATATGTGCGGTAAATACATTTGATAAGTGAAGATTTACCCGAGCCGCTTTTCCCGGTAACACCTAAAAATTCTCCTCTTTTCAGGGTAAAAGAGACTTTATGAAAACCGGGCACCATTTTCTCCCCTAATAGATGAAGAGTAAATCTTTTACTTAGATTTTTTACCTCAAGAATTATATCTTTCATAATATAGAATTAACCAACAATTGGGTGTAAGGATGCTGAGGGTCTTCTAATATCTGGTCAGTTAGCCCTGCCTCAACAATCCTTCCTTCTTTCATAACCAAAACCCGCTCAGCTAAAAGTCTTACAACTTTTAAATCATGAGAAACCAAAATTGTAGATATCTTAAGCTCTTGTTGAATTTTCTTGATTAAATCCAAAAGCCGCGCCTGGACAGATAAGTCTAATCCTGAGGTAGGTTCATCCAAAAAAAGCACCTCAGGATTATTGGCTAAGGCCTTAGCTATCTGGATTCTCTGCTGCATTCCTCCGCTTAAGGTAGAGAGAGGAACATCCATTCTATCTAAAGAAAGTTCCATTCTTTCAAAAAGAGTTGTCAAACGCTTACGAATATCAGAGTAATTTCTCCAATTTGCCATAAGGAGCTTCTCAGCAACATTTCCCCCAGATGTAATATCAAAATTTAAACCTAAGTGAGGAGTTTGATAGACCATCCCCATATTAAAATTCCTTAATTTCCTTTTTTCCTGAGAGTTAAGCTCAAATATACTTCTATTCTCTTTATTCAAATATGCCTTGCCAGAAGTGGGAGTAATATCAAAATATAAACAACCAAGCAAAGTGCTTTTACCTGAGCCGCTCTCTCCCACAATACCCAGTATTTCACCCTGATAAAGGGCAAAAGATATTGAATTTACAGCAATCGTTGAATCATAAATTTTAGTTAACCCTTCAACTTTCAATATAGGTTCTTTCACTATCAACTCCTCTTATCGAAGATGTTTTGGTGTATCGGGATTATTTCTTCTTTTTTCACAAAAAGAGGTATCTGAACACCTAAAAATCCTTCCATCACCTGCTATGAGCTCATTCAAAAAAGTATCTGTGCTTTTACAAAGCTGGCAACTCTTACCTTTAAAATCTTCTACTCTAAATTTATGGTCTTCGAACTCTAAAGGCTTAACTTCTGTAAATGGCGGAATGGCATAAATTCTCTTTTCTCTGCCCGCTCCAAAAAGATATAGGGTGCGAGCATTATTTAATTTTGGTACATCATATCGGGGGATAGGAGAAGGGTCCATGATGTATCTCCCTTCTACCATAACCGGATAACGGGACCCTATAGTAATCTCTTCCCATTTAACGATATTTTCATAAAGAAAAACCCACATCTTGGCATAATCAATTTCAGCATGCATTCTTCTGGTTTCTCTCTCCTTAGGTTCTACTATGCGTAAAGGCTCAGGATAAGGAACCTGGAAAACGAGAATCTGGTCTTCCCGCATTCCCTCTTCCGGAATGCGGTGGCGGGTCTGCACGATCGTCGCCCGGGCGGTGTCCGCTGTGGTTTTGACCCCCGTTGTCTTAACTATCAAGGTGCGCAGGTTGACGGCGTTCACTACGTCGTCCTCTCCCTGGTCGATAACCTTTAGGGTGTCCTGCGGGCCGATCAGCGACATGGTGAGCTGAAGCCCACCGGTACCCCAGCCCCGGGCAATTGGAAGCTCCCTAGAGGCGAAAGGAACCTGGTAGCCGGGAATGGCCACGGCCTTTAAGGTCTTCCGCCTGATTTCTCGCTTGGTCTTCTCATCGAGAAAAGCAAAATTATAACCCCTTCTTGCTTTACTCAGCAACTTCTCAATCGCCATCGTTCCGACCTCTCTTTTCGGATATACCGCTTATGCTTGAATAACCGGCTTCCTTTCTCAATCATCTTTTCCGGCCTTTCTCTTCCGGGCTTCTCTGATCCGGTCAAGATCCGACTGGAATGTCACGTAGTGCGGCAACTTCCAGTGACTGGCAAAACCGGAAGATTCTATGCCATCAATATGATAGAGGACAAACTCCTCGTCCTCTGCTGGGGCCTGCGGCTGAACAGACCTCAACGTCCTGTCCAGCACTGCCATGGAGATCGCTTTAATCTCGTTGTGACCGAAGCAGAGGCCGTAGCCCAGGGTAAACTTAGGAGCTTGCTCCTTCTCACCCGTGAAGTGTACCGAGATCACCTCTGCCTCCGTTACCTGCACGCGCCCCACATAAACGACACCTTCGCTCCACGGGTGACGTATCCTAAGCGGCAGATAACCTACCCGCAGTTCACCGAGGGCAGGGTGGATGTTGCCGTACCCCCGCATGCTGCTGTAGGCAATGGCGAGCATCCCGCCTCTTTCTCCGCGGGCGAGAACCTGCAACCGGGCCGAGCGCGGGGCAGGAAACTTCAACGCCTCCCTAGTTATATCCACCGGCGGCTCCACCGGCTTTGGCGGCGGCTCTTCAAGCAGTCCCTCTTGGCGAAGTATCTCAACGATTTTAGGGAAGTCCGGCGGGTCATCATCGCTAAGCCCCGTTAAGAACTCATCTTTGAACTTTTGGATCTCGGACGCTTCTTCATCCATCAGTGAAAAATCAAGGAGGCGCTGGGTGTAATCCCGCGTTGGCCCCAAAATCTGCCCGCCAGGAATATCTTTAAAAGCTGCCGAAATCCGCCGGATGATCTCCATCTCACGCGTATCAGCAACCACGGCGTAATGGTTGCGTGGCAGGGAGGCGCCCAAGGCGCGCAGGATGAACGATGCCTCTATCGTATCACCTTCCGCCTGCTTGAGGGCTGTGGCGGCGTAAAGCGGTGCATACAAAGAGCCCTCCGCCATAACCTGATCGACGGCCAGGCGGAACTGCTCGCATATCTGTTTCACCTCGATCGGCCGGGAGTCGCCTTTTACTCTAAAATATTTGACCAGCCGCTCGGCGTTCTCAATCGCTTCCAAGCCACCCCTGACAGCTACGTAACCCATTAATCCACCACCTCCCAGGCAATGGCTGAACTCCGGGGAATGCACGCCACCTGACAGTCATCTCCGCCTAGGATCACATCCACGCCTAATGGGAATTTGCTGTTCAATTGCCGAATCTCCACGAGATGAGAGGGTTCCATGCCGCTGACCCGCAAACTTCTTTTATCCTTCACGCCCGGTCCCTCAAGCTGTATAGTTACACCCTCCCGGTCCTTACCCGAGCGGGCAGAATCACCCGGCCGCAGGGAATCGACCGCGTAAATCACAGTCGCCCCCTTTTCTGGAAAGAGAAGCTCTCCTCGTTTTGCCTCTGATAGAACCACGTCTCTTTTCCCCGGCCCGTGGACGATGATGAAATCCGCCCTATCTAAAGGCTCGACCTCGGCCATAGTGTGCAGGCGCAAAAACTCCTGCAGCCTGTCATCCTCGTCTCCTGCTACATGAAAAGAGACCTCGTTATCGAAAAGTGTGAATGCCACGGCAACGATCGACCTGTTAAAGCGGCCGGTCAGATCGAAAGAGACGTTCCCAAGCAGATTGATCTTTCCCGGCCGGGCCATGCAGTCAAGCACCTGCCGGTAAACGTGCTGGGCGGTAAAAAGATCGAAATTCAACCTCAGCCCTCCCTGGTTTCAAAGTCGACCTTCGTTCTGGCGATGATGTTATACTCTCTTCTTCTCTTCGCCAGGATCGCCTTTTCTTGCTCAGATAGCGCCCTTTCGATCTCCGGCACGAGGCTGTGCCCCGATTTCAGGGCAGCCTCTATTATCGCAAGGCACAAAGCCCTTTCCGGCTCGTCGCCTATCACAAAGCCGAATCCTGAGGTGCCGTCAACCTCCACCGCGCACTCGGTGATCAGTACCTCCCCTAGGTAAAAAGGGGACATCTCCACCGTATCCATTACCGGCATCATCACCAGGGTGGTCTCCGGCCCGCGGGTGACTTTCACCTCGCTATCTTCAGCTATCTTTTCAGCCAGTCGCCGAAAGACTGCAAAATCACCCTCGACCAGAATCTCCGTTCTTTTCTGTAGCAGCATTAACAACCATCTCCTAACCCGATGTACTCAATTCCCCGACGCCCGTTTCCCTTACCCTTTTAAATCACTGCAAGACCTCCTGCCCGATGATTCTTTTTCGCAAATAGTCGGAGATTTTCTCAGCCAGCCACACCATGACCAAGATTACTGCCGTTATCGCCAAAGCGTCGGCGTATTTGAAAAGTTTCATGGCCAGATACAGGTCAAACCCGATACCCCCGGCCCCGACCACGCCCAAAAAGAGGGCCACCCGAAGATTTATATCAAACCGGTACAGGCTGTTGGCGATCAGCGAGGGCAGGACCTGGGGCAGCACGGCGTAGCGGATGATCTGGGACTTGGTCGCCCCGACCGCGGTCAGCGCCTCCAGGGGTCTGGGATCGACCTCCTCGATGGCTTCGGCGAACAGCTTCCCGAGCATGCCGATGGAACCGACGGCAATGGCGATCATCCCGGCAAACGGGCCGAAACCGATGACCACCACCAGCAAAAGAATAATGATCAGGGTCGGAACGGCACGCTCGGCGGCCATAAGCCCCTTAGCCATTTCGCGAACTACCCCCGACGGGGCCAAGTTACGGGCGGCGAATAGGGCCAAAAAGAAAGAGCAGACGGCCCCCAGGAAGGTGCCGACGAAAGCCATGGAGAGGGTTTCCAGAATCGACCAAGGTATTTCCTTGCCGGCGAGCACGGCCCAGTTCGGCGGAAACATCTCCCGTACCAGGTTGAAGAAGTGGGGGATGCCTTCCCAAAACAGTTGTGGGCTGATTTCCAAGTCAACCAGGCTCCACCCCAGGATCAGCATAAAAATACTTCCGGGCCAAAGCCACCCCTGGTAGTAGCGCCGATACCGTAAATCCCCCTCGCTTTTCGTTTCCTTCGGGTTTTCGTTCATCTCAATACCTCTTGTCCGAGAACTTTCTTTCTGAGGGCATCGGAAAACTTTTCACAAGCGACTACTAAAACCAGGGTGACGATGATGGCGGACAGGGCAGCCTGGTATTCAAGCAACCTCATGGACATAATCAGGTCAAACCCGATACCCCCAGCCCCAACCACGCCCAAAAATATGGACATGCGGATGTTGACGTCGAACCGGTACAGGCTGTTGGCGATCAGCGAGGGCAGGACCTGGGGCAGCACGGCGTAGCGGATGATCTGGGACTTGGTCGCCCCGACCGCGGTCAGCGCCTCCAGGGGTCTGGGATCGACCTCCTCGATGGCGTCGGCGAACAGCTTCCCGAGCATTCCTATCGAACTGATGGCCAGAGCCATGACCGCCGGAAACGGTCCCAGGCCGACGATGGCCACGAAGAACAGGATGATAATCAAATCCGGCAAAGCCCTTTCGGCCGAGAGCAGACCCCTGGCAACCTCGCGGATGGCCCGGTTGGGATTAAGGTTGCCGGCCGCCAACAGGCTAATCATGAAAGCCAGCAAGACCCCGAAAACCGTGCCCACAAAAGCGATCTGCACCGTTTCCAGGGCCGATCCCATTAACCCGGGAAAGACCTCCCAAGCGGGCGGGAACATGTGTCCGAGCAAGTCGATGCCTCTGGGAATGCCCGCAACCAAGGCGGCTGGATCAACCCGGACAACGACGGCGCCGCCCCACAAAAGCAAGGCGAAAATGCCTACCGGCAAGAGATATGACCGGTATCTGGTCAGTGCTCTTATGGCCGTTAGTTCCATTGCAATCAAGCTACCGAAACCGGCGGCGCCGGCTGCTCGGCACCATAAATCGCCTCCAGAGTACCTGGGGAGAGGTCGGGACTGCCGTCGTAAATCACCACACCGTCCTTGATGCCGATCGCCCGCGTGCAATACTTGCTGACGATCTTCGGCGCGTGGAAAACACCGACAATCGCCATTTCCCGGGTCAGCGGCTGCAGGTAATCCAGCACCAGTTCGGTATTTTTAGGGTCAAGGTTGGCCACCGGTTCGTCGGCCAGCAATAAATAAGGCTCCTGGAAAAGCGCCCGGGCGATGGCCACGCGCTGCATTTCGCCCCCGCTCAGGGCCTCCGCCCGGCGATAGGCCAAGTGTTTGATGCCCACTTTTTCAAGCGCCTCCAGGGCGGTCTCCACCTCTTTATCGGTGAACCCGTAAAGCAGGCTGCGGACCGGGCTGATTCGGCTCAGTCTCCCGGTTAAAACATTTTCCAGGACGCTCAGCCTTTTGACCAGGATGGAGCCCTGGAAGATCATCCCGATGTGTTGTTGAATCTTTCTGAGTTCCTTGCCTTTTTTTCCATTGATTTTTTGCGGCTGGCCATCTCCGTTAATGATGACCTCGCCGCTATCGGGGGTGGTCAACCCATTGATACACCGCAGTAAAACCGTTTTCCCGACACCACTTTCGCCCAGGATCCCGACGAATTCGCCTTTTTGGACTTCAAAACTGATGTCTTTTAAAAGCAACCGGCCGTCAGGCAGTTTTTTGGCAACATTTTTCACGGACAGCATGCTTTATACGCCTCCTTCAATTTTGATTTTTTTAAATTTAAGCACTGCAGCTTCCCGGCGGTTGCTTTCGTGCCGGGAAGCTGCAGTGCTGGTCAGGTTAGAGCTTGCCCAGCCCGATGGCTACCTGCCGGATAAACTCGTAATCGGCGTCGGTCACGGCTACGTAGCTTTCGTTGCCTTCCCACGCGGCTTCCCACTGCGCAAATGCCTCCGGAGCTTTTTGAGGCATATCCAGGAAGGCTTGCTGAATCCGCTGGATCAGCGCTTCGTCCAAATCTCCCCTTACCGCAATCGGTGACCTGGGGATGCCGTCTGACCTCCAGAGCACAAAAACTTCCTCTGGAGTGATCAGTCCGGCCTCTATCGCCCGTCTGTACGGTCCTTCCCAGGTGGCGCCGAAATCCACCTTACGGGCGCCAACGGCCAGAACCGAGGCGTCATGCCCACCGGCGAAGATGATTTCTTTGAAATGTTCGTCCACCTTAATGCCAATGGATTCCATATAACCCCGGGGAATCAAGTGGCCGGAGGTGGAGGCCGGATCGACAAAGGAAATGGTGAGTTCACCGGGTCGGGCCTTGATGTCGTCGATACTTTCCAGCCCGCTGTCCCGGTGGGTGATCAGAATGCTGTGGTAGACAGCGAGTTTTCCGTCGGCGTCACCCCCGGCGACAATTGCCCGGGCGTTGGCCCGTTCGGCGGCCAGCACGTACGAGAAGGGACCGAATTGGGCTAGCTCTATCTTTCCGGCGCGCATGGCTTCAATCACCGTGGTGTAATCAAGGGCTTTGAACATTTCGATCTCCATCCCCAGCTCTTTTTCCAGGTACTGCCGTGCCGGCTCAAATGCCCTGATCAACTCCTCGATGTCTTCAGCGGGGATCAACGCCATTCTGAGCACTTCCGGGGGCTTCTCTGCTACTTCTCGAGCTGGCCAACCACCCATCACTACCAGTCCAGTTACCAGCAATACTGTAACTGTAATCCCTATCACCGCGATTAGTTTTTTAGGCATTTTGTCCTCCTTCTAGCTAGTTACTTTGTGGCGTCTTTGTCTATTGAATTAGCTGCATCTCACCTCCCTTCTCTTTTTAATTCTCCCCCCAGGCGAGGCAGCCGATAAGGCGAAAAACCTACTCAACGCGCCTCGCCCAGCCATTCACCGAACAGGGTGTAGTACATGATGCGGTAGATATCGGTATTGTCGACGACGCCAAGCT
This sequence comes from uncultured Syntrophomonadaceae bacterium, assembly GCA_964562355.1. Classification (GTDB taxonomy): domain Bacteria; phylum Bacillota; class Dethiobacteria; order PWVN01; family PWVN01; genus CAZLTH01. The sequence continues at coordinate 9,383 of CAZLTH010000053.1, forward strand.
CGGTCACCAGATTCGCGTTCAGCCCCTTGGCACGGGCTACAACGCCACCGGATAGGTCGTGCCGTATTGCCCAGGCCACGCCAAACGGCCAGCGATTACCTTTTCTATCTGGTGCCGACAGGAACGGCTCGGTGCCTGCACCATCAACTCCATCCAATGGGACCAATGCCCATTCACCATCCGCGCCAGTATTGATTTCAACCTCCGGCATCTTGCCATCCACCAGAACCATCTTCATCACTCTAGGAGGCAGTGAAGTGATGTCCTTACCACCAGCGCTGCTGTCGGCCGCAGTGATGAGCAAGGTGTTTGGGTTCTGCTCGACAAAATCGGCAAACACCCCAAAGGCCTCATCAGCGCGCTTGCCTGCCTCAAAGGAGCCGCTGG
>CAZLTH010000054.1:0-9700 GCA_964562355.1 uncultured Syntrophomonadaceae bacterium
GTTGCCAAAGAGAATATTTTAAAAACAAAAGGAGCGTGAGAAAATTGACAAAATATTCAGGTAAACGAGCAGGCGTAGTACTTCCCGGGTGTGGTATTTCTGATGGAGCTGAGATTCACGAAGCGGTACTTACCTTGTTGACCCTAGACAGAGCGAAGGCAGAAATCATTTGTATTTCACTGGATAGTCCGCAATATCATGTTATCAATCATGCTACCGAACAAGAGGTTCCAGGAGAAAGCAGAAGCATGTTGGTAGAGGGGGCACGTATCGCTAGGGGCAATATTAAAGAAATGCAGAAAATCAGTGCAGACGACCTTGATGTTTTAATTTTCCCCGGTGGTCTCGGTGCTATCAAGAATCTGTGTGATTTTGCATTTAAAGGCAGTGACTGTACCGTGAACCAAGAAACAGAGCGCCTTATCAGGGAAATGCATAATGCAGGAAAACCTGTAGGCTTTATATGTATTGCTCCGGTTATTGCTGCTAAAGTATTAGGAGAATATCACCCTTTACTGACTACTGGCTCTTATTCAGATGTAGCTAAATCTATCGAGGATATGGGCGGAAAACATATTACTTGCACAGTCGATGAAATTGCAGTTGATGAGAAAAACAAAATAGTATCTACGCCGGCTTATATGCTGGGACCAAGTATTGCTGATATAGCTACTGGAATTGAGAAGTTGTCTTGGAAGATATTAGAATTAAGTTAACTACTCAGGTTCAATGGTTCACGGTAACCGGGTTCAGAATTCCGGGGTTCACGGTTCAAAGTTGGAGTCAAGGTGCTCAAACCGTGAACTGGTGAGGCGTCCAGTGGACGTTGGTGTAGTCCGAGGAGGACGAGGACGAACAGGACAAACAGTGCTGACGATGGCGACAGGTGAGACATCCGGGGGATGTCGAACGAGTTCCTGCCGAGCAAAGGCGAAGGGAGGAAGTCCGAACAAGTCAGCAGTCCGGTCAACTGTGAACCTAATAACCTAAGTCGCAGGGAGGGCGAATAGGAATGACATCTAAAATAGAGATTGTCAAAGGTGATATAACTCAACAAAAAACAGATGCTATCGTTAATGCTGCTAACAATACTCTGCTTGGTGGCGGTGGAGTAGATGGAGCTATTCACCGGGCAGCCGGGCCTGAACTTTTAATGGAATGTAAAAAACTTAGCGGTTGCGCAACAGGCGAAGCCAAAATCACCAGGGGCTATAACCTACCAGCAAAGTGGGTTATCCATACAGTAGGACCGGTGTGGCGTGGTGGCAACAATCAAGAAGACCATCTGCTGGCACAATGCTATAAAAACAGTTTAGCATTGGCCACACAATACTCCATAAAAACTATTGCCTTTCCGTCAATTAGTACCGGAGTCTATAGCTTTCCCGTGGAAAGATCAGTAAGAATTGCTTTTGCTGAAGTAGATAAATTTTTGCATACAAATACTACTGTTAAAAAGGTAGTATTTGTATGCTTTGGAGAAAAAGTGTATAGTAGCTATATATATGGGTATAAGCAAAAAACTAACATTTCTCGGGAAGCACAGTAGAGAAAATTAGCTGATGTGATACGTCGAAGGGTTTACAGTTAACAGTTTACAGTTGGGCTTTCTTTAACGAACTATGTGATGATTGAAGCATTTGGGATATTGATTTCAATTCTTGAATTAATTCTTTTGCCGCTAAATCAGAAAATATGTTCACTTTTCGTAAATCAGCCGAAAGCTTATTGTCAATACTTTGTGCTCCCAACCACTTCACAAATTTGGTGACGTATCTTGACAGGATAACAGGATGTACAAGATAGTCTAAATCGTGTTCATCCTGTTATCCTGTCAGAAAGTTTTTTAACCCGGCAAATACCAATTATAGTGTACTAGAATGAAAGGTGGTTGTTAAGAGGGAATATGTTATTTCATTCCAACTACTTAGTTGCCTTCGTGAGTATAATATTAACTTTGATACGCTCTAAAAAGACCAGTTACTTTACCCAGTATTTGCACTTCTCTGGAGATAATAGGTGGAAACAAGTCGTTTTCAGGTTTTAAAACAACGTGGTCTTCTTTGATAATAAGGCGTTTAACTGTGGCCTCATCATCAAGTAAAGCAACAACAATATCTCCCGTGCGAGCAGTATTCTGCTGCCTGATAATGACAAGGTCATTATGAAGAATACCGGCATCTTGCATGCTGTCTCCTTGGATACGCAGCATGAAAACAGTATCTCCCCTAACCATACTGGCTGGCACAGGGAAGAACTCTTCTATGTTTTCTTCTGCTAAGAGAGGAAAACCAGCAGCAACCTGCCCAATGAGTGGTATCTTGACAATACTCGCATCATCCGGTTTGTCTGCTTTGTTACCGGTAAGAGAAGAAATTTTTTCACCAAGGAGCTCAATTGTCCTTGGTTTTGTAGGGTCTTTTCTGATAAATCCCTTTTTCTCCAGATTTGCTAGGTGGACATGAACTGTAGAACTGGAGCTTAATCCTAGCGCTTTACCTATCTCTCTGACAGAAGGGGGATAGCTTTTTTCTTTAACGTAGCTTTGAATAAATACTAGAACTTCTCTTTGTCTAGAAGTCAAATTATCCATTTGAATGCACCTCCTACTTTATTTCATACTTATATTTGAAGTATAACATAAGTGCACCTATAATGCAAACATAAGTTCGATAGATTTTCTTTAAATATATTGACAGAGAGTTGTTTTTACAGATAGAATAGTGAGGTGATTGCTAATCTAAAAACAACAGGGGGTAGATTGTTTTGTCAACCAAAAAAGCGCCCCGGGGCACCCGGGATATTTTGCCCGGTGAAGTTGAGAAGTGGCGCTATCTAGAGAGTCATGCCCGGAAACTTTGCCGTATGTATAATTATGCAGAAATTCGTACGCCAATTTTTGAGTATACTGAGCTATTTCAACACGGCGTGGGGGAAGATACAGACATCGTTTCCAAGGAGATGTATACTTTTCAAGACAAGGGAGGACGCCAGCTGACTCTAAGGCCGGAAAATACAGCAGCAGTAGTTCGTGCCTATCTGGAGAATAGGCTTGATGCATTGCCACAACCCATCAAGTTATACTATATCGGTCCTATGTTTCGCTATGACCGTCCTGGCGCAGGTCGCTATCGCCAGTTTCACCAATTTGGCGTAGAGGCTTTTGGTTCCAAGGAACCTTCTCTGGACGCAGAGATAATTCACCTGGCTTACGAATTCTACCAGCGCTTAGGCATAAGCGGTCTTGAATTAGAAATAAATAGTATTGGTTGTTCTACATGTCGTTCTCCTTACCGGGCAAAACTAAAAGATTATTTTAAAACTTACCTGAACAACCTTTGTATTGACTGCCAAAAAAGATTTGAACAAAATCCATTACGTATTTTGGATTGTAAAGATGAGAAATGCCGTCGCACTTTTACCGATGTCCCTGCCTTGAAGGACAATCTTTGTCAGGAATGTGATACTCATTTTACTCTTTTGCAACAGGAATTAACAGCACTGGATCTGCCGTTTATCATTAATTCCTTTATGGTACGAGGGTTGGACTATTATACAAAGACGGTTTTTGAATTCATCAGTCCTCACTTAGGAGCACAGAACTCTTTGGGTGGCGGTGGACGTTATGATGATTTGGTAGAAATCTGCGGTGGACAGCCTACTCCAGGGATTGGTTTTGCAATTGGTCTAGAAAGAGTTCTCTTGACTCTAGAAGAAGGGGACAGAGAATATGAGAGGAATAACTTAAAAATTTATCTGGCTCAAATTGGCAAGGAAAACCTTCCTCTGGCAGGGGAAATATTACGAGATTTACGAAATGCCGGCATCTCCTGTGATCGTGATTACCTAGGCAGAAGCCTTAAAGCACAATTGAGACAGGCAAACCGGCTATCAGTTTTCCTAACTCTGTTTTTAGGCGGAGAAGAACTAAAAGAGAATAAAGTTACTCTTAAAATCATGTCTTCCGGAGAACAAGAATTGGTTCCTCTTGACCTTTTGGTTGAAAAAGTAAAAGAAATCCTTAAAGGGGAGGTTCAAAAATAATAATGTTGTTAAAAAGAACACATATGTGTGGGGAGCTTTCCAAAGCAGAATTAGGGAATAAAGTTTTTGTTGCAGGGTGGGTACAACGCCGCCGTGACCATGGTAAATTAATTTTTATCGATTTGCGTGATAAGAGTGGGCTGGTTCAGATTGTAATTAACCTTGAGAACAACCCGGATTTTTTTACACAGGCTGAGAAAATAAGAGGCGAATATGTTCTGCTGATCGAAGGAGAAATTGTCTCTCGTTCGCCGGAAGCGGTAAATAAAAAAATAGCTACCGGAGAGGTAGAAATACACCTTTTATCTTTGGAAGTCCTCAATGAGGCACAAACGCCGCCTTTTTATATAGAAGACGGCATTGATGTAGATGAAAATCTGCGTTTAAAATATCGTTATTTAGATTTGCGAAGACCTGAAATGCATAAAAATCTTTTGTTACGTCACCGGGTTAGCCAGACAGTAAGGAACTTTTTGGACCAACAGGGGTTTCTAGAGGTAGAGACACCTATGCTTACCAGATCAACTCCAGAAGGGGCTAGGGATTACCTAGTTCCAAGCAGGGTTGCTCCGGGAGATTTCTATGCTTTGCCACAATCTCCCCAGCTTTTTAAGCAATTGCTTATGGTAGCTGGGATTGATAAGTACTTTCAAATAGTACGCTGCTTTCGGGATGAAGACTTGCGAGCTGATCGTCAGCCAGAATTTACTCAAATTGATATTGAGATGTCCTTTATAGATGAGGAAAATATTTTTACTTTAACGGAAACAATGGTAGCTGAAATATACAGAAAAACAACAGAAGAAGACTTAGTCTTACCTTTTCCACGCATCACTTACCAAGAGGCTATGCTGCGTTTTGGCACTGACAAGCCAGACTTACGTTTTGACATGGAAATAAAAGACATTACTCGTTTGGCAAGTAAAACAAGTTTTAAGGTTTTTTCACAGGTAGGTAACTCTGGTGGTGTGGTACGAGGTATCAATATCAAGGGAGCCGCTACTTTTAGCCGCAAGGAAATAGACGGTTTGGCAGAATCCGCTGTTACTGCTGGTGCTAAGGGAATGGCTTGGCTGAAAATAACAGCAGAGGGAGTTAAATCTCCGATTACTAAATTCTTTTCCACAGAAGAATTACTGGAGATACAATCTTTACTGGCAGGAGAGCCGGGAGATTTGCTTGTTTTTATTGCTGACACTGAAAGTACAGCTGCTTCCGTCTTGGGCGGATTGCGTCTTGAACTGGCGTATTCTTTAAATATAATACCAAAAGAAAATCAATACAAATTTATCTGGATCACAGATTATCCTCTGTTTTCCTACAGCCGAGAAGAAAAGCGCTATACAGCGAGTCATCATCCTTTCACCTCGCCGATGGCAGATGATGTGTTGCTCTTGGAGAGTGACCCTGCCGGGGTCAGAGCCAGAGCATACGACCTAGTGCTCAATGGTGTAGAAATTGGTGGAGGGAGTATTAGAATTCATCAGAGAGAAATCCAAGAGAAGATATTTCAGGCGTTGGGCTTTACCCTACAGGAATCTAGAGAGAAATTTGATTTCTTGCTGAAAGCTTTTGAATTTGGGGCGCCGCCTCATGGCGGTATCGCCTTTGGACTGGACAGGTTAATTATGCTTCTGGCTAATAGTCAATCGATTCGGGACGTTATTGCTTTTCCCAAGACGGCTCGTGGGGCATGCTTGTTGACTCAATCCCCTGCCAGTGTAACAGAGAAACAACTGAAAGAATTACATCTAAAGATTACTAACACTAAGGCTACACCACATTCTGGTTAAGAGCTTTATGATTTTTGGATTCTGATTTCTAAATACTAACTGTTATTTACAGAATTGAGGTTTAAAGAGTATGCCCCTGGAACCAAAGTGGATAGAGGTTAATCTCAGTAATATTGTTCATAATACAAAGATAATAAAAAGCAAACTGCATCAAAAAGTAAAACTTATGGCAGTCGTTAAAGCTAATGGGTATGGACATCATATTATCGGAGCATCGTTGGCAGCCTTGGAAGGAGGAGCTGAATACTTAGGAGTAACATCTCTTAGAGAAGCTCGTACCCTACGAGATGATGGGATTCTTGCCCCTATTATTATTTTGGCCACCTTACTACCTGAAGAAATAGAAGAAAGCATAAAGCTGGATCTTACTTCAACAGCAACTGATGAAATAACCCTACAAAAAATGAACAAACTAGCTGGCAAGTTGAACAAAAAAGTTAAAGTTCACCTTACTGTTGACAGTGGCATGGGGCGCTATGGTGTTCCTTTCAGTGAAATCATGTCCCTTACAAAACTGCTTTTTTCTTTGGAAAATCTTTTACCGGAAGGAATTTATACACATTTCCCCGGAGCTATGTTAAAGAACATAAATATTACCAGAAAACATTTAAAAGATTTTGTCTGCTTATGCAGTAGTCTTGAGGAAGATGGTTTTTATTTTCCAATAAAGCATGCTGCTAATAGTGCTGCTTTTTTAAAATTACCAGAAAGCCACCTTGATATGGTGAGAATTGGAAATCTCTTATATGGACAAGCAACTTTGAACAGACCAGTTGACTTATTGCCTGCTTGGAAGCTAAAAGGGAAAATTACAAAAATAAACAAGATACCTGTGGGTACTCGGATAGGCTACGGGCTAGAAAAAAAATTGAAAAGAGATAGCCTGATAGGAGTTGTTCCCTTGGGATTCAGTGACGGCTTTGGATTTGAGCTGAAGCAGGCTCAGCACCGATTTTATAGTCTTTTAAGAGCGTTGGCAAAAGAAATCGCTAGGTATCTTGATCTTCCTTTTATAAAGACTAAGATATATATTGATGGCAAAAATGTTTCGCTATTGGGTAGAATAGGCATGCAACATCTGCTTCTGGATATAACAGATTTCCCGGAAGTTAAAGTGGGGGATTGCATTACCATAACCACCGGTAAAATTACATCCGGCGGAAAACTTCCTTATCATTTTATAACCGCTGGAACAAATATCTTTGAAAATAAGTCTACAGCTGAGTTTGTCAAACAACACAATTCTAGGAATTTTACAACCTTCCAGAGCTGATTTTTTTTATTATACCTGTTAACATATAGATGCTAAAAAGAAGCAGCAGTATATTTACTAACTGTATGTATAATACAAAAATAAAAGTCAAACCTGTCAGTAACATAAAAATTACATTTATTGTCTTGGAGCGAGAGATGTTCAGGTTTTTTGAGTAGGGAAATTTACTTACCATAAGGAAAGACAATAGAAGCACACCTAAAAACACAACAATAACCTTATTATCAAGAAAAGGAGCTATAGCCAAAGCAGCAGCTGTTCCCCCGGCCATAGTAATAGGAATACCATCAAAAGAACCTTTTGTTGGTAACAGGTTATATCTCGCCAATCGTACAGCTCCTGCTACTGGAAAAAGGGAAGTTATAATAAAACCAATAGTACCTAATTCTGCAAAAAAAGTTGCATAGAGTAAGATAGCAGGAGCAATACCGAAAGAAACCAAATCCGAAAGAGAATCCAGTTGTTCTCCCAAAGGGCTTTCTAGTTTTAACTTCGTAGCAATTTTCCCATCCAAACGATCTAGAAGTGTAGCCCAAAAAATAGCCAGTCCTGCAATTTTAAATTCTCCCTGTAAAGCCATAGTAATAGAAAAATATCCCAATAAAAGATTGAGGATAGTCACTATGTTAGCCATATTGGCTTTAAATTGAGCCCATAACTTATTTGCTACTGCCATTACTTCAACGATTCCTCCTTTTTAAATTCAATACCTCTCCAAACTTCTGCACCAAGAGTCCAAAATCCTTTATCTCAAAACATAATTATTTAATTCTAACTCCCAGATAACCCTGATTGAAAATATTCTTTACTTTAATTGCATAAGATAAACCTATTATTAACAAAATAATAATATGGTTTAGCCCTCAAAAGGTACTTTTTAAAAAAGGTGGTGAAGTAAAAGTATGCGCCCTAATAAATTAACACCAAAAACTGCTTACTTTTCTATGGAATTTGGTTTAGATGCAAAACTTCCTATTTATGCCGGTGGTCTTGGTATTTTAGCAGGGGACTTTTTAAAATCTGCCAAGGAATTGAATCTGCCACTTACTGGCATAGGAATACTGTGGCGTAGGGATTATACCGAACAAACCATCGGTGAAGATGGCTATCCACACGATGCCTACCCGGAAATTGATTTCAGCTCTTTAAAAGATACCGGAGTTAAAATAACAGTTAATATTCTGGGGGCAGAAGTTCCTTGTAAAATATTTTTAGCAGACCAATTTAATAATGCTCCACTGTACCTGCTAGACACAGGTTATCTAGGCTCTCATTACAGCTGGATTACAAGCAAACTTTATGAGAGTAACCTTGAAATAAGGGTGGCTCAGGAAATAATACTGGGCATAGGGGGAGTACGAGCTCTGAAAGCCTTGGGAATAGATATAGATATTTACCATTTTAATGAGGGGCACGCTGTCATGGCAGGGCTAGAGCTTATTAAAAATAAAATGCTCCTGGAAAAATTGTCTTTTGAGAACGCCTGGGAGGAAGTAAGGCAAAAAATAGTTTTTACAACTCATACACCCGTTGAAGCAGGAAATGAAAAACATGAGCATTATCTTTTAAAAAAGATGGGAGCATATAATGGGTTTTCCTACGATGAGATGAAAGAAATAGGAGGAGATCCTTTCAACATGACCATTGCTGGTCTGCGGCTCTCCTTGATCGCTAATGGAGTATCAAAGGTGCATGGTGAAACATCTCGAAAGATGTGGCATGATGTATGCGGAATCCGGCCTATAATCTCTATCACTAACGGTGTTCATGTGGCTACTTGGCAGGATAAAAGAATTAATGAGGCCTTTCAAAAAGGAAGTGGGTTGTGGGAAATTCACCAAGAACTAAAAAAAGAACTTCTGCAATTTGTTTATAATAAAAGAGGTGTAAAACTACAGGAGGATAGTTTATTAATAGGCTTTGCCAGAAGAGCAGCTCCCTATAAACGTAATGACTTGATTTTCAGAGATATAGAAGTTATTGATTCACTCCTTAAAGAAGGAAAATTACAGTTGATTTTTTCCGGCAAAGCACATCCTGACGATCTGACTGGTAAAAATATAATCTATGCACTAGTGCAAATGGAAAAAAAATATCCGGGCAGTGTCGTTTTTCTGGAAAACTACGATATGGAAATTGCACAACTATTGGTAAAAGGGTGTGACGTGTGGCTAAACAATCCTGTTAAACCTTTAGAGGCTAGCGGTACTTCCGGGATGAAAGCAGCTATGAATGGGGTATTAAATCTTAGTGTGGTGTGGTTGACGGCTGGGTAGGGGAAGGCCCTCAGCACGGCGTAAGTGGATGGCTCTTGGAGCAGCATAGAAATAAAAATCAAAGCAATAACAATCCAAAAGAAAGAGAGTAGTATGAAAAATAGAGATGTTGCTAATTTAGGCTTGAACGAAGAAAATAAACGTCCTATAATATATATTATGTTAACTAAGAAAAAAAAGATTGACACCTTGCTGATTATTAAGTATTATTATCTATAAACTCAGCAATAAAATTAAACATAGAAAATGACAATGATAGGGTTAGGGCTTGTTCCTAAATAACCTGTACAATCTTACTTGTCTTTTCGTCCATA
>CAZLTH010000055.1:0-9483 GCA_964562355.1 uncultured Syntrophomonadaceae bacterium
CGCATGCAAATCATCAAAGTCCTCAGGGGTAAAGATGTCTTCCGGAGCTACCTTGTTGATTAGAAAAGAGCCCCCTTTGATTAGTTCAGTCATAGTCAACACTCCTTTTTAGTAGGTTTTATTAAGTTCCACTAGGGGCAGACATCCCGGTCTGCCCCATTGAAAACATTTAAAGTATTTCAAAAACCCCAGCAGCTCCCATGCCGCCACCTATGCACATACTAACTAGACCGTAGCGACCGCCTCTTCTTTTCATCTCATGTAGAAGAGTTAAGGTCAACTTGGTTCCAGTACATCCCAGAGGATGCCCTAGAGCAATAGCACCACCGTTTACATTAACTTTATCCGCAGGTAGTCCGAGTTTTCTAACTACTGCCAAAGCTTGCGATGCAAAAGCCTCATTCAGTTCAATCAAGTCCAAATCGGCAATGGTTATGCCTGCTTTCTTTAAAGCCTTTGGAATAGCCACTATTGGACCTATTCCCATAACCTCCGAGCCTACTCCACCAACAGCGTAGGAGCGGAAAACCGCTAACGGCTTAAGACCCAAAGCATCTGCCTTCTCTCTAGACATAACGACCACGGCAGCAGCAGCGTCACTCATCTGAGAAGAGTTGCCCGGTGTAACCGTACCCTTATTTAAAAAAGCCGGTCTTAGCTTAGCAAGTCCCTCCATAGTTGTGCCTGCCCGAACTCCCTCATCCGTATCAAAAACAACTTCTTTTACCTTCAAGCGTCCTCGCTCGTAATACTTATTTTGCACCGTAACAGGCACTATCTCATCTTTAAAGTTACCCTTTTTAATAGCAGCTGCCGCTTTTTGGTTACTGCCCACAGCAAACTTATCCTGATCTTCTCTGCTTACATCATATTGTGCTGCCACGTTTTCTGCTGTTAGTCCCATAGACATGTACGCTTGGGGATACTCATCCACCAAGTAAGGGTTGGGAGCCAACTTATTACCACCCATAGGCACTATGCTCATACTCTCTGCACCACCAGCCACAACTACATCCATGGCCCCAGCTTGCACTCGGACAGCCGCTATGGCAATGCTTTCTAGACCAGAAGCACAAAACCTGTTAACAGTGAACCCGGGGACTTCTACTGGCAACCCGGCACGCTGAGCTGCTATGCGACCCATGTTCATGCCTTGCTCTCCCTCGGGAAAAGCGCAACCCAGTATAATGTCCTCAACTTCTATAGGTGCCACACCTGCGCGTTTAATACTTTCATTTATAACCAGAGCTGCCAGATCATCAGGACGAGTGTTTTTCAAAGTGCCTCTTTTGGCTCTTCCTACAGGAGTCCTAGCGCCAGCAACAATTACAGCCTCTCGCATTATTTCTTTTCCCTCCTTTTTAATTTCTTAAAGGCTTACCAGTTTTTAGCATATGTCCCATTCTAGCCTGAGTTTTAGGCTGACCGCAAAGGTGTAAGAAAACTTCCCTTTCTAAATCCAAAAGGTGCTGTTCTGTAACCAAGCTACCCTCAGCCAACGGTCCTCCGCACATAATGTAAGCCAGTTTGTCTGCCAGATAAGCATCATACTCGCTTATATAGCGACCTTCTTTCATCATATAAACTCCGGCTTTTAGAGCTGCCAAGCCACTCTCTCCCAGCACCCTGATCTTACGCTGTACCGGGGGGCTATAACCAACGGAAGCCATCGCTAATACTCTACTTTTGGCATCTGCAATACGGCGATCACCGTTCGCAGCAAAAGTATCTTGAGAACGCATATAGCCAAGCGACTTAGCTTCTTTGGCACTGGTAGCCACTTTAGCCTGGGCTACCGTCATAAAAGCTTCTCTGATAAATGGCAGTAAGTCAATTGCTTTATTATCCATAACGTTTTCGCAGCTTCTTAGCACCATTTCTTTTGTACCACCACCGGCAGGAATCACGCCTACACCCAGTTCTACCAAACCCATATAAGTTTCACCGGCAGCAACAATGGCATCAGAATGAGCCAAGATTTCATAACCGCCGCCTAATGCCATGGAATGTGGTGCTGCTATAACTGGTTTCTCGCAATATTTCAAACGCATCAGCGAAGTTTGGAAGTGCCGAATGACCATATCCAGTTCATCCCATTCTTCAGCCTGAGCCTCCATAAGTATTAACATCAGGTTAGCACCTACGCAGAAATTGCGTGCTTGGTTTGCAATAACCATACCTTGCCAATTCTTTTCCACTTCAACAATGGCCTTATTGACCATGCTAAGAACTTCCGGACCTATTGCCTGCTGTGGCGAATGAAACTCCAGGCAAACAACCCCATCTCCTATATCTATCAGGCTGGCACCAGAATTGGAAAGAACCACCCTACCTGCCTCTTTATAGTCAGAAAGTTGAATTACACCTGCAGGCGGATCCAAAAGTTTGTACTGCTTACTCTTTTGCTCAAAATAAGAAGCGATACCCTTTTCTTTCTTGTAGAAGGAGTCTAAGCCTGCTGCCAGCAAAGATTTAACAACTGCCGGTACTTCTAGGCCATCTTTCTCTATCCGGTCTGCAGCTTCTTTTACTCCTATAGCGTCCCATATTTCAAAAGGTCCTAGTTCCCAGTTGAATCCCCAACGCATAGCCTGATCTACAGCTACGATATCGTCAGCAATTTCTTCCAGCTTGACAGCGGCATAAATAATCATGCCTCTTAAAGCCTTCCAAGCGAATGCAGAGCCATTATCACCAGCATTCACCAGTGCTTTCACGCTATCGGCTTTTGTTTTAGCCTTTTTAGAAGCTTCTAGACAAGCAAATTTAGCTTTTTCTTTGGGACGATAATCAAGTGACTTATAGTCCATTACCAAGATATTTTTCTTGCCGTCTTTTTTCTCTACCTTATAAAACCCTTGTTTGGTCTTATTTCCCAATAATTTTTTGTCAACCATTCCCTGCAAGAAAGATGGGATCTCAAAGGCTTTGACTTCCCACTCTTCCGTAGCACTGTTTCTCACAGTCTCAGCCACATGCAGGAAAACATCCAGCCCCACCATATCCAAAGTACGGAAGGAAGCACTCTTAGGACGACCCATGGCCGGACCTGTTAAGGCATCTGCTTCTTCCACAGTCAACCCATCTTGTTCCATAGCAACCGCTATTTCCAGCAGACCGTAAACACCTATTCTATTGGCAATAAAATTCGGTGTATCTTTAGCTAAAACTATACCTTTACCCAAAACTTCGTCCCCAAAAGCAGACAAAAACTTAACTACTTCCGGATCAGTCTCGTTGCCTGGAATTATTTCTAAAAGTTTCATGTAGCGAGGTGGGTTAAAAAAGTGTGTTCCTAAAAAGTTTTTCTTGAACTCGTCAGAACGACCTTCAGCCATAGCATTAACAGAGAGACCGGAAGTGTTAGTAGTAACAATTGTTCCTGTTTTTACATTTGCTTCAACCTTCTCGAAAAGCTGTTTCTTTATATCCAGCCTTTCTACTATTACCTCAATAACCCAGTCCACCTCAGCCAGTTTACCCAGATCATCCTCTAAGTTTCCGGGCATCAAAAGATCTGCATCTTTTTTGTCATAGAGAGCTGCTGGTCGCAGCTTTGTCAGATTTTTAATGGCAGTCACCGCCAGCTTATTGCGGAAAGTTTTATCCTCCCGGGTAATGCCTGCTGCTTTCTCTTTCTCGCTAACTTCCGGCAATACAATATCTAGCAGGTAGCAGGGTATGCCTACATTAGCTAAGTGAGCAGCAATCGATGCTCCCATAGTACCGGCTCCCAAAACAGCCGCTTTGCGAATTTTTCTCACCATAAGTATTTTTCCTCCTTTTATCCTGAGTCTAGCAAGTAGACAGCCTACGGTTTTTGCTTGACACAGAATTAAAAATCTCTCTTCCTCGGAATCATCCGAGGACTCATCCTTTAAGGATTCGCTATCAGAGATTCCGTTCCGTGAAATACTTCTCAAAAAGCAACAACAAACTCGTCAAAAATATTCCACCAATTCAAAACTTCCTCAAAAGTAGTTTTATACTAAGTTTTCAGGTTTTTATCTCCACACCCCCTGTTTTCCTTTTTCTGTCTAAATATCACTTCGAAAACTTTCCTTGGTGAAATATTTATAAAGACAACTTCGCCATGATTCTTTCTTTTCCTGCTTCGTTGCTAAAAAAAATAGATATTTTTTTAGAAATTTGTTTTTATTCGACTTCCCCTGCTAAAACCCAAATTTCTGGCAAATAACGGTACTGTTCATTACAATCTAACCCATAACCTACCACAAATTTATCCGGGATTTGGAAACCACAATAATCTACCGTGATAGTAGCCTTTCTCTTTTCAGGTTTATCCAAGAGAGTAATTATTTTCAAAGAGGCCGCCCCCCGGGAAGAAAGGTTGTCCGCCAAATAACTGAGAGTCAATCCTGTGTCGATAATATCTTCAACTATAATAACATGACGACCTTCAATACTAGCTTCTAAGTCTTTAAGAATCCGCACTACCCCGGATGACTTGGTAGATGCTCCGTAACTGGATACCGCCATAAAATCCATTTCTACCTCGATTTTCAAGTGCCTGAGTAAATCTGCCAAAAATATTACCGCCCCTTTCAGAACGCCAACCAAAAGAGGGTTTTTTCCGACATAATCTGCAGAAATCAACCCGGCCAATTCTTCAACTTTTTCCTGAATATCCTCCTTGCTGATAAGAACTTCATCTAATTTTAAGTGCATTTTTCATTACTCCCTTTCACTTCCAATTTCAAACGTAACACTTTTTTTGTCTTAGCGGTAACTTTATATTTATCATTAATTTCCAGTCCAGCCACCCAAAAAATCTCCTCACCCGCAGCTGCTAAGTATAAGCTTTCTCGTTTTTCCCGAGGCACTTTCTTGTCAATCAAAAAGTCTTTTAATTTTTTACTCCCATTCAAATTGGAGGTGGGAAGTGGGAGAGCCTGCCCTGAGCGAGCAAAAAGCGAGTCGAATGGGTTAGAAGTTGGACGGAGATCCCTAGATGTTTTCCTATCAATCAAAAAATCTTCTATTTTTTTGTTCCCTCTCACACCTAGGGGATGGAATCTGTCTCCGGGAAGACGCCGGCGCAAGGTTAATTCTCCCAAAAAAGGGGAAACGGTATCATAATCAAGATCTGCTTCCATGCCGGAAGCAAAGGGACCTGTTATTTTTTTCCGTGCAAAAACGAAGGCAGTTAGCTTTACCTTTTGTTCAGGTAAAACTGTTTCTCCGGGAATCTTTATCTTGGTAGGAGAAAAGTGAATTTCTGCCGCTGCCTCCATGGGATTTCGAAAAGACAAACAACCATAAGACAACTCTGCTTTAATTTTACCCGGCAAAGCAAGAGATGAGCCTGTTTTCCCGACTACTATTAGGTTGCGTAAGCTTTCTATATGGCGATAACCTAGCCCTTTTCCCCGGGGAAACAAATACTCCCACAGGCGAAGTAATATTCTGGTTTGTAAAGCCGGGTGCAATCTCAAAAAATCTTCCCTTCTAAGATTTGCATTTTTTTTCTCACCCCACTTCTCGCTCTCCACTCCTCGTCCCTTGCTCCTCACCCCTCGTTCCGCATCCAACCTCCCACTTCCAACCTCCCACTTCCCATTTATTTGCCCTGCTAAAAAAACTTTTTTCCAGACCTGCTGGGTTTTTTCCTCTAGATAGTCCTCCGTTTCGGATATAATGCTACTAAGAGAAAGAAGCGCCTTGTCGATAGAGGGGTTGTACTCCTCTTTTAGAAGAGGCAAAAGGTTAAGGCGTACCCTGTTCCGCAAATAAACCTCTTTCAGGTTGGATTTATCTAGTCGGAAAGAAAGATGGCCGCGAGACAAATGATCTTCTATCTCTGTGCGTGAAACCTCCAGCAATGGGCGTATAAGGTGTTTGTCTTCTTGCCGCTTTCCCCAGGTCCTTACAGGTTGCATGCCTGTCAACCCTCCTGTACCTGTGCCTCGCAAAAGATTTAAAAGTAAAGTTTCTACCTGGTCATCCCGGTGATGCCCCAATGCCATTTTATTAGCTCCCACCCGGCGAGCAATCTGCAAAAAAACACCATAGCGCACCCGGCGAGCAGCATCTTGTGGAGAAAGGCGATACTTAGCACAGTAAGCAGGAACATCAAAAGTCAATGAACTAAAAGGCAAACCACGCTTAGTAGCTATCTCCCTGACAAACCGGGCATCTTCTTTAGCTTCCTCCCCCCGGAAGAGATGATTCAAATGTACTACATGAAGCGAAAGTTTATATTCTGCCACTAGACAGTCAAGTATATCCAGCAAAGCAACAGAATCAGCACCACCAGACACAGCCACTAGGATTTTATCTCCCGTCTGTAGTAATTTCTTTTTTCGTATGTACTTTTTTATTTTTAAAAACATTTGCATGCCACCATTCCCTATTCTCCCCCGGCAACATCCAAAGATACAAATTCGGACATTGCGAATTATGATTTTGTCTGCAACCTTCTTTTCGCTATTTCCCAAGCCAATTCCTGCCGCTATACTGAGATAGCTCAAAAACTAACATTTGCAACAAACGCATCAATGGCAAACAAAACGTCCCCTTATGCGCACTCCCATCTCCATCCCTTAGCTTTTTCCCCTGCACTATATATAGTTTTTGAGGTCTCTATAGTAATTTTCGTGTGGTCCAATCATTATTAGTTCAAGATCACCGGCAACGAATCGGTATGATATCAAATATTGAACAGCATAGATTTTAAACTTATAAACATAAACATCTCGAAGGTCGCCTCTTTTTCTGTGACCAATATCCGGGTTGTTAAGTATTATTTGGATTTGTGTATCTAATATTTTTTTCTCTTTTTCTCTGAATTTCTTGGCTTTTCTTTTAAAAGAATAAGTTTGTTTAATCTTCATAATCATTACCCAAAAATATATTCCGAGCATTCACCTTGCTCTAACTCTTCCAGCCCAATTAAAATTTCTTTTATTAAGCTATAAGTTAAATCAGGATTTTCCTCAGCACACTTCCCTATTTTTGCCCAATGCTCGATTTGTCCCCTTATAGACCTATTATCCAACTTGCTATATATTTTAGCCTCTTGCAGCAATCTGTCAGAAACTCGCACTGCGGTAGTCATATTAAATTCCTCTCCTTTCGTTCATGTTACAATATTACCACATATTGAAACATCAGACAACAAATTTTAAAGATACTCAATAATTTACTTGTTCACTTAAGGTCAATTATTTTACAAACAATCACACTCATATCATCCAAAGACTGCCCCCGATTTCTGGCACAGGCTTCTTCCATAAGACTATCAGCTATTAGTTGTGGATGTAAAGCATTTGTTTCCAAAAGTTTTTTCTTAATCCAATTAGAAAAATCATCAGCCCTAATTCCAGCCTCACTAATCCCATCAGTAATCATGATTAGCATATCTTCATTTTCTAGCTTCTCTTTTTTTACTTCCATAGTAATTTCTGTCAAAATACCTAGTGGCAAAGAAATTCCACTCAACTCCTTTACCTGTTCCCCACGTTTTATAAAAGAAGGGGCTGCTCCTATTTTACATAGTTCCACTCTTCCCTCTTGCAAATCTAGCATAGCCAAATCAACAGTAGCAAAACTTTCCTCACCCGACCTGAGTTGCATAACTGTGTTAACCGTTTTAAATATCAAATCTCGAGGCAACCCCACTTCCAGCATCTCCTCCAACAAGCAAACAGTAGTTTTACTCTCCTTCTTAGCCTTCTCCCCACTACCCATGCCGTCACTCAAAATAATAGCCTGTTTCCCTTCCTTTAATGAAAGAAGCGAGTAATAATCTCCCGACACTTCTTCTCCATTTTTAGCTATTTGAGCTACCCCTATCTCCACAGTATAATTATAGTATTTACCAGGTATTTCCACTCTGTCAATCTTTAATTTTACTTCATCGGCCAGCTCATTTACTATCGCTGCTACCCCTTCCATCTGACCTGCTACTACAGCCTTCCCTTCCCGTAAACAATCCCGGCCTATTGCTTCCATTATTTGTCTCTCTCGCCTGCTGTTAAGAGTTTTAAGAAACCTGCCAAGATAGCGACATTTTTTACGCAGTGAAAAAGGCAAATCTCGCATTGTGATTTTACCGGAACCAGTTTTAGCTAGTAATTCCCTAAAAATCTCATCTTTAGAAAAAAACCCCTCCTGTCGACAATTATTATAACTTGCACAACTCCGGCAGCCTTCCTCTATTAATACTCTGGAAGCTTTATTTTCAAACTCACATTCATCCTCATGCCTAGCTGTTTCACTGAAAGCCAGAGCTATACTTTTAAAAACCTGTGACAAATCTTTCAGCTTGCCGGCAGTATCACAACGTACTCTTTCATCAGCCTCACTACTCCCAGTTAAAAGTGAAAAAGCCGGCGAAAAATTATTTACCCAAGACAGCAAGCCAACCGGTAGCAACAGGAAGACAAAAGAAGCTACCAACCCTTGAGGCAAAAAAAGAAAAAACTTTTCTACTCCTCCAATATAAAGAGTATATAAAAATATACCTGTTAAATAACCAGCTGCCGTTCCTGCTCTGCTTGTCCCCCGAAAAATACCTCCAAAAAGACCCGCAAAAGAAAGCAGAGAAATATAAAAAAAGTTCTGGGTACCAATACACAAAAACAAACCTAAAATCAGGCCCGCTGCAGCTCCCAAAGCACCACCATAAAAGTAGGCCAAAACAAGAACAGCCGTTTTCAGAACCACTTCTTGAAAAAAAACAGCCCAGCTAGGTCCTTCTGCCAAACCCAGAAGTAAAAACACAAAAAGAAAAAGTGCTCCTATGATTTCTTCCTGCCTGTATACTTCTTCTCTTTCCCCCGACCAAAGCAAAGCTGTCCCAAAACTTAAAAATATGGTAACAGGAACTATCAAAATAATCTCCATCAAAAACAGAAATACATCATATAAAACAAAAGAATTTAAAAGCAAGAAGAAGCTATGACTTACTATAAGAGCGAAAACAGACAATACAGGCAAAGGTAATCCTTTTATTCCTCGATCTTTTGTAAGTTTTTCTACCAAAGAAACCAGAAGCATCCCTGTCAGAAGGATAATCGTTTCCGGTAAAAACCCAACAGTAGCACTACCCACAAGGAGCATTAACGCAGCTCCAAAACTGCTCTTTCTCTTTTCTCTATATACAATCGTCCAGTAAGCCAAGGCAAAAGGTGCTAACTCACCAAAAAGAACTGCTCGTCCCATCATAAAAGAAGAAGAGAGAACGATAAAAATTTCTTGCAAATATATTCCTGTAAAAATTTTCTTTTTATACTGCGAAGCGTCCCGATTTTTCTCTTCCTCGCCTCTTCTATGAAACGAGAGGAAATCTGCCGAGGGTAAAAATAAGTGTTGTCTTGGTTTCCCATCTGTCTCTCCTCCTTATATATCCAGTTTACAGTTTACAGTTTACAGTTTACAGTGATTACGAGGGTTCAGGGACCCGGGTTCAAGGTTCACGGTTCATTTCGGAGACTCTCCACCATCGTCAACCGATAACTG
>CAZLTH010000056.1:0-9416 GCA_964562355.1 uncultured Syntrophomonadaceae bacterium
GAGATGGTCAACTGATTTTATTGGAGTTGGTGCAGCCTAATCCTTATCAGCCGCGAAGAAACTTTGATCCTGTTAAAATTGATGAACTGGCTCAATCCATAAAAACCTATGGACTTTTACAGCCTATCATTGTGCGTAGACACAATAATCTTTACCAGATAGTAGCGGGAGAGAGAAGATATCGAGCTTGTCGAAAGTTGGGTTGGAGCAGGATGCAGGCGTTGGTGAGAGAATATCCTGATAGCTCTATGGCAACCATTGCGTTGATTGAAAACCTACAGCGTGAAGATTTGGATTTTTTAGAAGAAGCGGCAGCATATGAAAAACTGATGTGTAGTTTTGGTTTGACGCAAGAAGTACTGGCACAGCGCCTAGGCAAGAGTCAATCGGCTATAGCTAACAAAACAAGACTTTTAAAATTATCTGAGAAAATAAAAAAGATATTCAAAGAAAGCTCTTTGACGGAGCGTCATGCCAGAGCTTTGTTAAAGATATCGGAAGAAGTGCAGCAACTGGAAATTATAAAGGAAGTTTTGGACAAAGAGCTTAATGTAAAACAGACGGAAATATTGGTGGAGAAACTTTTAGATAAAAATAAACCTGGTAGCAGGGCAAAGTTTTCTAAAGGCGTGGTGAGAGATTTGCGTATTTTTTTGAATACTTTGCGACAGGCAATACGAGCGATAGAAGAAGCTGGGCTTGATCTTAAGGTAGTAGAAAGAGATTGCGGTGAATATTACGAAGTAAAAATATGGCTCCCTGTTCAGGGGAACAAGGTTAAAAGACCAAGAGGAGAAGAGACCAAAAGGGGAGCGAGGAGAACCTCTTAACCTATTGATCTCTTAACCTCTTCTCCTCTGTCCTCGTCGTACCCCGTCCCTACTTATTCACTCACAGCCGCAGGCTGACTCAGTCACTCAGTCACTCACATAACTATTTATTTTTAAATTCAGGTGCTCTTTTTCCTAAAAAAGCTTTAATTCCTTCCCGGGCATCTTCAGAGGCAAAAACCTTTACGAAGGCTTCTGCTTCTATTTTTTCTCCCTCCTTGAGCGGTAATGATAATCCTCTATCAACTGCTTCAATAATGGCTTTTACGGCAAGAGGTGCTTTTGTAGCTATTTTTGTAGCCATTTTTTGAGCTTCTTCGGCTAGTTTATCAGGCGGAACAACCATGTTGACTAGACCTAATTTTAGAGCTTCTTGGCTGTCGATAGCGTCTCCGGTCAAAATCATTTCTAGGGCGCGAGTTTTGCCGATAAGCCTAGGTAAGCGCTGAGTGCCGCCCCAACCCGGGATTATCCCTAGGTTGATTTCTGGTTGACCAAAGCGAGCTTTTTCAGAAGCTATGCGCAGGTCACATGCTATGGCTAGTTCGCAGCCACCACCCAGACAATGACCATTGATTACAGCAATAACCGGGAGAGGGAAGCTTTCGATACGGTCATAAATCTGTTGCCCTTTTTCAATAATTCCAGCTACAGCTGCCGGGTCAGTCTTGGTAAAAAGAACCAAGTCTGCACCTGCAATAAAAGCTTTTTCCGAGGTGCTGTTGATAAGAACTACCCGTGTGTTTTCTTGTGAACTGATAGCGTCAAAAGCCGCTCCTAGTTCGTCAAGAGTGTCTCCGTTTAAGGCGTTGACCGGGGGGCGATCCATGGAAATAGTGGCCAAGGCGCCGTCAAAGGAAAGAACGATGTTTTTAAAAGACATGTAAGTAAAACCTCCTTAATGTTTTTATAAGATCTAAAAAGATACCTTCTACGTTTATAGAGTAAACCCTCTTAAAAAAAATCAGTATTGCAAAATTTCTAAAAAACTGATTATGTAAAGATAAAACAAAAAGAATTTAACAGAATGACAGGCTTTCTAAGTAAAAATAAGGATGAGATTTGTAAAGAAAAAACTCCTGATTGGCTCTGGCAGCTTCAAGGATATGAAAATTTGTTGGATAAAGCTAAGGAGCTTATAGACATAGCTGAAAAACAAATTTGATGAGATTGAGGGTTACTATACTTCAAATAAAGGGATTCTTCAAATTGTCAAAAATTATATCAGACATGATATTTATATAAACCGTGTTATTTCTGATTTTAAAGAAGAGTTGTTTAAAAAATATGGGAAAAACCTAGAGAAACTTTTAAAGATATAAAAACAACTCTATTTTTACTGACAGCCTTTATTAAATCAGTCATGCGATTTGAATTCTTGGTTTTGGTAAAGCTTTTAAAAAGTAATGGTTAAAGCAATTTTTATTTTTGAACCAGACTTAATTTTAAAAAAATCATGGTGGTGTATTCCTAGGAGGGTAACTATAAAGACAACTGCCGAAAAAAATCTAAGACTTTTGTCTTAGATTTTTTCTATCGAAGGATTACTTTTTTACCACAACCCTTATGATGAGGTTGTTTTTGCTGCTTGGACTAATGTGTGCTATAATGTAATCATTCAGCTTCAAAGTTCTATGATTTGCGTTTCAAGGTGGATTGACGATGATTGTATGCTTAAAGACAAGGTGCCCATCGTGAACCTGAAAACCTGAGTAGTTATACTCGGTGAGGCAATATAATCGTATTTTAATGCAACTATATTGTCGAAGACCACTAACTTGCATTTTAATAGTTGCCAGTTATCAGTTATCAGTTGCCAGTTAACAGTTAATGGGGGTTGGAGAGTCCCCGGGATGCTCGGACTCATGACTTGGCTCTCGCCATCGTCAGGACTCGTTCGACATCCCCCGGATGTCTTACCAGATGATATTTGATTAGTTGCATAGCGTTAAAATTCAGGCAATAAGAAATGCGAATCTATGACCTCGGCGAGTATATGTTAAAAATGCAATTATCCTGACTTGTTAAGTATAGCTGCCTTTGGCAGCATGATTACAAATTATCTTATTCGCTGAATTTAGAAGGTAAAAATTAAAAATAAGAGGCGTGAAGTTAAAAGTTGGAAAGTTAGAAGGTTTAGAAAGGGAGTCCTTGACCCCCATTCCAACCCATTCGACTCGCTGAGCTTGCTCTCTAACCTCCAACCTCCCACTTCCCACCTCCCACTTAGGAGGTATGATTTTGGCAGAAAAAAACGATCAGTATGATGCGCATCAAATACAAGTATTAGAAGGTCTGGAAGCAGTACGGCGGCGACCGGGGATGTATATAGGGTCTACTGGATCCCGGGGGCTGCATCATTTAGTTTACGAGGTGGTTGACAATAGTATAGACGAGGCTATGGCTGGTTTTTGCAAAAACATTGAGATAACCTTGCATCCGGGGAATAGCGTTACTGTAGTCGATGATGGGCGAGGAATTCCTGTGAGCGAACATCCTCAGGTTAAACGCCCGGCAGTAGAGGTAGTACTGACCTTGTTGCATGCCGGCGGTAAGTTTGGTGGAGAGGGTTATAAGGTAGCTGGTGGGCTGCACGGTGTCGGACTTTCCGTGGTTAACGCCCTTTCTTCCTCTTTGGAAGTAGAAGTCAAAAGAGACGGCGGCACTTATTTCCAAAAATATGAACAAGGCAAACCGATTACAGACCTAAAAAAAACAGGCGAAGCAGAGGATACCGGGACTAAAGTGACCTTTTTGCCGGATACAGAAATATTTGAAGAGATAATTTTTGATTGGACAATCCTCAGCAAGCGTTTACAAGAATTGGCTTATTTAAATAAAGGGATTAAAATAACTTTCTCTGACCACAGGGGGGAAGAACCCCGGAGAGAAGAGTTTTGTTTTGAGGGAGGCATTATTTCCTTTGTAGAGCACCTCAATAAGAATAAAGATGTTATTACCAAAGATCCTGTGTACATAGAAAAAGCTGCTGCTGATATGTCGTTAGAAATTGCCTTACAATACAATACCGGCTATTCTGAGCTCATTTATTCTTTTGCCAATAATATCCACACTCAGGAGGGTGGCGTACATGAGATGGGCTTCAAAACAGCACTTACTCGTCTCTTAAACGACTATGCTCGCTTGAAAGGAATTTTAAAAGATAACGAGCCTAACCTGTCGGGAGACGATATCCGGGAGGGGATAAAAGCAGTTATCAGCGTTAAGCTGAGAGAACCTCAATTTGAAGGTCAGACCAAGACAAAGCTGGGCAATCCTGAAGTCAGAAGCTTTGTGGAAAATGCTCTTTATGAGGAAATGCAGGTATTTCTGGAGCAGAACCCCTCTTTGGGCCGCAAGATGGTACAGAAAGCTGTCAGTGCTTTTCGGGCACGAGAAGCAGCCCGGAAAGCCAGAGAATTGACCCGGCGCAAGAATTCGCTAGAAGTAAGTTCCTTGCCGGGCAAGCTGGCGGATTGTAGCAGCAAGGACCCTTCTATTTGTGAATTATATTTAGTAGAGGGCGATTCAGCGGGAGGATCGGCCAAGCAAGGGCGGGAGAGATTGTTCCAAGCTATTTTGCCATTGCGTGGCAAAATTATTAACGTAGAGAAAGCCAGAATTGACAAAATACTGGCTAACGAAGAAATTCGCACCATGATTACTGCTTTGGGCACTGGCATCGGGGAAGATTTTGACATCAGCAAGGCTCGTTACCATAAAATAATCATCATGACTGATGCCGATGTGGATGGGGCACATATTAGGACATTATTGCTGACTTTCTTTTATCGTTACCTACAGCCATTGGTAGAAAGTGGCTATATCTATATTGCCCAACCGCCGCTCTATAAGGCAAAGAGAGATAGGAAAGAACGCTATCTATATAGCGAGGAACATCTGCAAAGACTTTACCGGGAAAATGGACGAGAGGGTTGGTCTTTGCAAAGGTATAAAGGTTTAGGAGAGATGAACCCGGAGCAACTTTGGGATACTACCATGGATCCGGAAACACGCACTATATTACAGGTAAAGATGTTAGATGTTTTACAGGCAGACGCTATTTTTACAACTTTAATGGGCGAAAAAGTTGAACCGCGGCGAGAGTTTATTGAGAAAAACGCTCACCGGGTTCAGAATTTAGATGTTTAATAGTCGGACGGGGGTAGTTGACAGTAGCGGGGTGTTTCTGACAACCGACCACCGACGACCAGATTGATTGATGTTTAGAAAAAGGAAGGTGATTGGATGGAGTATATTCACAGTAAAGTAGTACCTCTAGATATTAGTGATGAAGTTGAAAATTCTTTTCTTGATTATGCGATGAGCGTTATTGTTAGCCGGGCGTTGCCTGACGTACGTGATGGGTTAAAGCCCGTGCATAGGCGTATTCTTTATGCTATGTATGAGCTGGGAATGATGCCTGATAAGCCGCACAAAAAATCTGCCCGCTTGGTCGGGGAAGTTTTAGGTAAGTACCACCCTCATGGAGATGTGGCTTTATATGACACCATGGTTCGGATGGCACAGGACTTTAGTACACGTTATTTGTTGGTGGACGGACACGGTAACTTTGGCTCGGTAGACGGAGACTCAGCAGCAGCTATGCGTTATACGGAAGTGCGCATGTCGCCTCTTTCTTTGGAGTTGTTAACTGATATAAAGAAAGAAACCATTGATTTTCGCCCTAATTTTGATGATACTCTAGAGGAGCCGGTGGTTTTACCAGCACGCTATCCTAATTTGCTGGTAAACGGTTCTTCCGGGATAGCTGTCGGGATGGCTACCAACATTCCTCCCCATAACTTGGTAGAAGTTATCGAAGCACTTTTTTCTCTTATTGATCATCCAGAAGCTAGTATAGAGACTTTAATGCAAGATATAAAAGGTCCTGATTTCCCTACCGGGGGACTTATTTTAGGGAGAGAAGGAATTGGTTCTGCGTATCGTACCGGGCGAGGCAGTGTAAAAATGAGAGGGCGCTCCCAAGTAGAACAACTTAAAAGCGGTCGAAAGCGGATAGTGATTACAGAGTTGCCTTATATGGTCAACAAAGCCCGCCTCATTGAGAAAATAGCGGAACTGGTGCGCAGCAAAAAGGTAGAAGGTATTTCTGACCTAAGAGATGAATCAGCTAGGCAAGGGATGCGTATAGTTATGGAGCTAAAAAAAGGAGTAGCTCCACAGGTAATTTTAAACAATCTTTATAAACACACTTCTCTGCAGCAGAATTTCGGCATAATAATGCTGGCTTTAGTAGAGAACAAGCCACGTGTCTTGAATTTAAAAGAAATGCTCTCAGAATACTTGCAGCACCAAAAAGAGATTATAATCCGGCGAACTCGCTTTGATTTAAAAAAGGCAGAGAGCAGGGCACACATAATAGAGGGCCTGCGTATTGCCTTAGATAATTTGGATGCAGTCATCAAGCTCATTCGCAGTTCCCAGACTGTTGCCGAGGCTAGACAGGGCTTAATGAGCCGTTTTAACCTCTCACAATTGCAAGCCCAGGCCATTTTGGATATGCGTTTGCAGAAATTGACTGGCTTGGAGCAAGACAAACTGGCGGCAGAATATACCGAACTACTCAAGAAAATTTCTTATTTTAAGGAAATTCTGGGTAGCGAGAGATTAGTGTATCATATAATAAAAAAAGAACTGAAAGAAATTAAGGAGAAACATGGCGATAAGCGGCGTACAGAGATAGTGGCGGCAGATTCTGAAATAGTAGCAGAAGATTTGATAGCCGAAGAAAGCGTGCTGATTACGCTTACCCACCAAGGCTATATTAAGCGTATTCTCCTTTCTACCTATAGGAACCAGCAGCGAGGGGGCAAGGGTATAGCAGGTATGACCACCCGGGGAGAAGACTTTGTAGAGAATGTTTTTATAACCTCTACCCTGCACGTGTTACTTTGCTTTACTAACAAAGGGAAAGTGTACCATTTGAAAGTTTATGGGATTCCCGAAGCTGGACGGCAGGCTAGAGGAACAAACATAGTAAACCTTCTTTCACTGGAAGACCAAGAGAGTGTAACCGCAGTAATCCCTATTAAAGAGTTTAAGGATGAAATCTGTCTTTTACAAGCAACGGCTAAAGGGCGGATAAAGAAAACCCTCCTGTCGCGCTTTGCTGTGTCTCGCCGTGGCGGTCTTGCTGCCATCACCCTTACAGAAGATGATGAGCTTATAGGGGTCAAGAGAGCTAAGGGAGGCGAGGAGGTTTTGTTGATCACCAGCCAAGGTCTAGCTATTCGTTTTTCGGAAGACGATGTGCGTTCTATGGGGCGCACGGCCCGAGGAGTGACAGGCATTCGGCTGGAAGAGGGAGATAGGGTTGTAGGAATGGATGTATCCTCCCAAGGCGAGGCGGCCCTTTTGATAACAGAAAAAGGATTTGGTAAAAGAACAGCCTTAACGGAATATCGTCTGCAGAGGCGAGGCGGTAAAGGCTTGATTGCCTTAAAGGGCTTAGAAGAGCGCGGGTGCGTTGTGGGCTTTAAAACACTCAGTCAGGGTGATGATGTAGTGATTATCACTTCCCGCGGGCTGATTATTCGCCAGCCGGTCGATAAAGTCTCTTTATTGGGGAGATATGCCCAAGGTGTCAGGATAATCAGGCTTTCAACTGACGACCGGGTAGTGGGATTAGCCCGGGCAGTTTCGGAAAGTGAGAAGTAAAAAAACACGAAAAGAGTAATAAATGAAAAAAAGAGCAGGAAAAAAACTTTTTTTCTAGAAGTACACCTTTTAAACTTTTTTTGGGAGTGAGAAGGAAGAAAGGGGCAATAATTAATGAGCAAGAAAAAATCTGATGATCGCCAAGCAAACACCCCGATTAAGATTACAGATACAACCTTGCGAGATGCGCACCAATCTCTCATGGCTACCCGGATGCGGCTAGCGGACATGATGGAAATTTTGGAAAAAATGGAACATGTCGGTTATCACTCTTTGGAAGTCTGGGGCGGGGCTACTTTTGACAGCTGTCTGCGTTTTTTGGATGAAGATCCTTGGGAAAGGTTATGGACATTCAAGAAGGTTTTTAAAAAAACCAAACTGCAGATGCTTTTAAGAGGGCAAAACCTGGTAGGTTACCGTCATTATGCCGATGATGTGGTAGAAGAATTTGTAAAGAAGGCTGTTGCTGGGGGCATAGATATCCTTAGAATTTTCGATGCTTTAAACGATATTCGCAATATGGCGAAATCCATAGAAGCAACCAAAAAAGAGAAAGCACATGCCCAAGCTACTATCAGCTATACCACAAGTCCTTTTCACAGCATTGAACGGTTTGTTGACTTGGCTAAAACCTTGCAGGAGATGGGGGCTGACTCCATTTGCATAAAAGATATGGCCGGGCTTCTTTCGCCGTATGACTCCCATGAACTGGTGAAAAAACTCAAAAAGAAAGTAAAAATACCGGTACAGCTCCACTGTCATTATACCAGTGGCATGGCCTCCATGGCTTATCTGAAGGCAATAGAAGCAGGGGTAGACGCAATTGATACAGCGACAGCACCCCTTTCCCTAGGCACATCGCAACCACCCACCGATACTTTTGTGGCCGTGCTAAAAGGCACTCCTTATGATACCGGGTTAAACCAAGAGCTCCTTTCAGAAATAAGCGAGCATTTCAAAGAGGTGCGCAAAGGTTACGTTATTCCATTGGAGGTAGCGGCAGGTGTAGATACCAATGTGCTGAACTACCAGATTCCCGGTGGGATGATTTCTAACTTGTCTTCGCAGTTAAAACAGCAGCAAGCTTCGCACCTGATAAACGAGGTGCTGGAAGAAGTCCCTCGGGTACGGCAAGAGCTGGGATATCCTCCACTGGTAACTCCATCCAGCCAGATAGTAGGGACGCAGGCTGTTTTTAATGTGATGCTTAAAGAAAGATATAAAATGGTTTCCAAGGAAGTTAAGAATTATTTAAAAGGCAACTATGGCAAACCGCCAGCTGCCATGAACAAGGAACTGCAAAAGAAAGTCCTAGGCAGTGAAGAACCTGTTACCTGTAGGCCGGCTGATCTTTTGTCGCCCCAAGTAGAGGAGGCGCGAGTAGAAATCAAAGACCTGGCCGAAAAAGAGGAAGATGTTTTATCTTATATTCTTTTCCCTCAGGTAGCTAAAAGCTTTTTAAAGCGTCGGCGTGGACTCGAACCTCCTTTTGTCTTCCCGGACGAGAAAAAAGAAGAGACAAAAGCAAACAATACGCCCGGTAGTAACAGTGAAAGCAAAAAGGAAATTGATTTTGACAAACTATACCTGCTGGATGATAGTTTGCTCTTGGAAGATAAAGAAAGAAAAATAACCGTTTATCCAGCGTAGGAAGAAGTAAGTAAGTGAGTAAGTAAGTAGGTAGGTAAGTAAGATAAACCAATCCTCGTCGTGCTTTCTTACTATTTATTCACTTACATCTGGTGAAGACGACGAGTAGGAGTCTGAACGAGTCCTGACGACGGCGACCTGTCTGCGTGCCCGTCTGCGTGCGACGCACAGGCAGGCAACGCACAGGCAGATAGCTAAGTCGGGAGTCCGGGAGGCTGACTTAGTCACTTAGTCACTTAGTCACTTAGTCACTTA
>CAZLTH010000057.1:0-9318 GCA_964562355.1 uncultured Syntrophomonadaceae bacterium
CTCTTAACCTCTTAACCTCTTAACCTCTTAACCTCTTAACCTTTTAACCTTTTAACCTTTTAACCTCTTATTTACTCCAACTTTTGATCATTAATCATCACTTTGACACTCTTTTTTTTAGTTTCCAGAAAGTCTTTCTCTGGCGTAAGTATAGTTTTTTTGCGAGACTTCTCTTTCTCTAGTTTCTCTGCTTTCTCTTTCTTAAGCTCATCGGCCTGCATTAAATCTTCTAAGCTTTTGCCTTCCATAAGAGCAGCAATCTCCTCAGCATCAAGGGTTTCCCTTTCTAACAAAGCCTGCGCTACGATGTCTAGTTTGTCCCTGTTTTTTTGCAAAATCTCCTTGGCAGCTTGGTAACTACGATCGATAACCTTACGCATTTCTTTGTCAATCGCATAAGCAATCTCATCGCTGTAATCCCTGTCCCTAGCCAAGTCACGCCCTAAAAATACCTGTTGTTCGTGTTTTTTCCCTAAAGTGATGGGACCAAGCTCATCGCTCATACCATATTCCATAATCATCTGGCGTACTACTTGGGTAGCTCTTTCTAGGTCATTTTGAGCTCCGGTACTTATATCTTTTAAAACCAACTGCTCTGCCACTCGTCCACCCATAAGAGCAGTGACACGATCTAGCAGTTCCGTCTTAGTCATATAGTAACGATCCTGTTCCGGAAGCATTAAGGTATAACCGCCTGCTCTCCCACGCGGTATTATAGATACTTTATGCACCGGATCAGTATGTGGCAAAAGATAGCCTACCACAGCATGACCGGCTTCATGAAAAGCTACGATTTTCTTCTCAAAATCGCTAATTACTCGACTTTTCTTCTCTGTACCAGCAATAACCCGGTCAACCGCTTCTTCTAACTCTTCTACGCCGATCGCTTTTTTATTCCTCCTGCCTGTTAAAAGCGCCCCCTCATTAAGAACGTTTTCCAAGTCGGCGCCTGTAAATCCGGGAGTACGACGAGCTAGAACTTGTAACTTCACGTTATCTTTTAGGGGTTTACCTTTAGCATGCACTTTAAGAATCTTTTCTCTTCCTTTGACATCAGGATGGTGAACAGTAACTTGCCGATCAAAACGCCCCGGTCTTAAAAGCGCCGGATCTAGTATGTCAGGGCGGTTAGTAGCTGCAATAACAATAATTCCTTCCTGAATATCAAAACCATCCATCTCCACCAGAAGCTGGTTCAGAGTCTGCTCTCTTTCATCGTGACCTCCACCCAGTCCTGCTCCTCTCTGTCTCCCTACAGCGTCAATCTCATCTATAAAAACAATACAAGGTGAACTTTTTTTGGCGTTTTCAAATAAATCACGCACCCGGGAAGCTCCTACACCTACAAACATCTCCACAAAATCAGAACCACTGATACTAAAAAAGGGTACGCCAGATTCTCCGGCCACAGCGCGTGCTAAAAGAGTTTTACCAGTACCGGGAGGTCCTACTAAGAGTACACCTTTCGGTATCCGGGCACCTAGGTCCAGAAACCTTTTAGGTTCTTTTAGAAAATCCACAATCTCCACCAATTCGGCTTTTTCTTCCTCAGCTCCGGCTACAGCATCAAAAGTAATTTTTTTCTTCTGCGTATCCTGTAACCTTGCACGACTTTTCCCAAAATTCATCACCCGGTTGCCACCTCCCTGAGATTGCTGCATGAAGAAAAAGAAAACAGCTATCAAGAGGATAAATGGTATCAAATAAGTGAGCAAGGATGTCCACCAAGCAGGCTGCGGTTCCGGATCCGTTTCAATAGCAATCTCTCCATCTGCTGCTGCCAATCTTTCTAGCACATCAACTCCCTCGGGGATAAATATCTCAAACTTGCTACCGTCTTTCAGCATCCCGGTAAGATTGCTCCCAGTTAAAGTAACCTCTTTAATCAAATCATTATCAATAAAAGACAATAATTCATCATAGCGCAATGCCGTTATTTCCTCAGCTGGCTTACGGTTCAAAGCACTGAGCACTGCCATAGCTATCATAAAAACAAGCACGTAAACAACCGCTTGCCGCAAAAACTTATTCAAAAAAAAACCTCCTCTTATTCTGCTAATTGCTTATTAACTGCCCTTCGCTTAGTCATTGTAGCACAACGACTATTAAAAAACAAGAAAATATCCTGCTAAACTCAAGACATAATGCTCATATATCTGCATAACCTGTTCTTGAAGAATAACTATCATTTCAAACATTAAAATCCGGGAGAAAACTTAGCTTTACTCTAACAGGAGTTTATCTTGGGTCATAAAATCATCAAACCTTAGGACCATAGTAACTAACTATAGCTACAGTATTACTTGACACTGCATACAGTCTGCAAATACTGCAACGTCATAATACTCAGCTGAAAGTAAACATGTTGGACAGGGTCAAGTGGATCAATCCCTGTTAATGCAAATATCTTCTTTAATCTATATTTCACAGTATGCCGGTGGACAAAAAGCTCTGCAGCTGATTTATTAACATTCATATGTTTCAGATACACCTGCAGAGTTTTCAAAAGCTCTGTGTTTTTCTGCTTATCATAATTAAAAAGTAATGTCGAGCTGTCGGCACAAAATCTTTTTAGCAGTTCCTGATCTGAAATTTCCAAAAGCAACTGATAAACTCCTAGGTCTTTATAAAACAAGAACTTCTCTCTCTTTATTAAGCCTGTCTTTATTGCTGTTAAAGAGTGTAAAGCTTCACGATAACTGGAAGCAGCCGTGCTTAAATTGCCATGACAGTTACCTATACCCACTTGTAAAGAATAGCGAGGAAAACTCCTTTGCAATTCTTCCAGTAGGAAGTTTATCTGCTTTGTAAAAGTTATAACAGCAGAACTCCGGGATAAGGGGAAAAAGACAGTAAAATACCCCTTATAAAAAACAGTCAGAGCTAGAGGAGTTCTACATTGATATAATAAAAAATCAACTGCTTTTTTAAGTTTTCTTTTTTCTGCGAGATCTATTTTTTGCCTAGGTGCAGTCTTATTTTCCAAATCCAGAACTAAAATAACATAATCTATTTCACCGTCAAGACCCAACCGAGCATATTTGCTGACTAATTCTGCCGCAGTTATTTCTCCGGTCAGAAGCCGTTGAATCATTTCTTCCAGTACGATATTTTGGGATTTTACTTTGCTATCAATACGAAAAAAACCCATGGAAAAAACAGGGGCAGCCTGCCGCAAAGCAATTCTATCTTTTTCCTGAAAATCTTGTTCACCCTTTTCCAAAGCAAGATAACCATATATTTCCTTTCCCAGTCTAACTGGCAGAAATAACAGAGCAAGAGTTTTTCCTTCCCAAGAAAAGAAAAACTCTTGCGGCTCCTTTAGGACATCCAATGCCAAAAATTCTTTTTTAGTACAAAGGGAATAAAGAGGTGGGGCAGAATAGGTTGATGGCAGAACATACAGCGGTTGTAATAAGGCATCAAAAAAGACAGCATTTCTACCTGTCGCTGCTGTCAGCACTTCTAATAAAGTTGGTGGATCTTGACCATCTAAAAGAGCTTCTGTAAGAGCTTTGCGAGTTTTTTCACGAAAATCATAATAGTAAGCTTCGTTTTTGCTGATAAGGCTTGTTAAAGTCCTAGTAAGGCTGCGAAAACTTATCTCTTGAGGAAGATGCAAAAGGGGCAATCTGTATTTTATCGCCATATCAATGAAGGAACGTGGTATCTTCTCCAGATAATAGCCAGTTTGAATAGCCAAAACGGCAATTTCTCGTTCAACCATAGTCCGAATAATATTTTCCTGTTCTTTAAAAGAAATATACTTTAAGTTGTAGGCTGTTGTGATCAGGAATTCTCCCTTTTGAAGATGATTTAAATCATCTAAAATTTCTAAAATATTAACCCAAGTAATCTCATGATCAAGACCCAACTGTCCGGTTAATAACCTACATTTTTGGAAAAGATCTATCTGCAATGCTTCTCGTAAAGTGAAAATCATCTATAATCCTCTCAGTTATATAATCTTTTACTTGTTAACTTAAATTAATAGACGATGGACGCTGATTTATATGATTTTTATGATTAGTGATGATTTTTTTATAATGATTTCATCATATTCAATCATACTAATCTGCGCAAATCAGCGTCTAATGTTTTTTTGTAAAACTCGCTGTCAACTTGCAACCTTGCACGAAAAAAGAAAATTCCTACTGTGTAATAGCTTCTTCTCTTATAACATCTATCACAACCAAGTCTAATACTTTCATCAAGTCCAGCTCGTATGGATTATGATGCGGCTCAAGATCTTCTCCATTATAAATATAAAAAATCCTGACTTTGGGACGTAGAGGAAACTTTGCCTTATTAGCAATTACCAAACCACTTTCTCCGTTGCTTAGTAAAACATGGGTACCCACA
Source organism: uncultured Syntrophomonadaceae bacterium (assembly GCA_964562355.1). Classification (GTDB taxonomy): domain Bacteria; phylum Bacillota; class Dethiobacteria; order PWVN01; family PWVN01; genus CAZLTH01. The sequence goes on from CAZLTH010000057.1 coordinate 4,363, forward strand.
GGATAGGCCGCAATAAATGAAAGAAAAACTCTCAGAAACTCTATGTTAAAGTCCACATCAGCCTGTGCTGAAAGCATCTCTACTACCTGATGCGGCTGCATGCCTTGACGATAAGGTCTGTCAGAAATAAGCGCATCATAAACATCAGCTATCGCCACAATCTGAGCCAGAGGATTAATATCCTCTTTATGAAGACCTTGTGGATACCCCTGCCCTCGCTGACGCTCATGGTGCTGCAAAACAACTGAGGCAGAGCTAACTGTATGCAAGGATGTTTCCTTAAATATCTTATACCCAAAATCAACATGTTCTTGAATGGTTCCGAATTCCTCCTTTGTTAATTTGCCTGGTTTATTTAAAATACTTTTAGAAACCTTGATTTTTCCCAAGTCATGTAAAATAGCCCCGGCAGTAATATCCTTTAGCCGTTGCTTAGAATAGTTAAGTTTTGCGGCTGTTAACGCTGACAAAATAGAGACGTTTACGCAGTGAGAAAAAGTGTAACCGTCTGCTGACCTGATATCCGCAAGGTTTACTACAGCATCCTTGCTGCTTAAAAGATCATCAATTATCTTGTCAACTACCCCAACAAGCTTCTTCTCTTTTACATAAGATATTCTGACTTTCCCATTAGAGGACTCACTTGCTGCCACCATAATCTCTTTAGTTATAGAACGAGCCTCCATTCTGGTACTTTCAGCTATTACATCCTCTACTTCTACCCCTTCCAGCCTACTATCATAAATATAGATGCTAAATAAACCAAGGTCTTTTAAATGTTTTATGTAGCTCTGTTTAATCTCTACCCCAGCATTTATAAGTACCTGCCCTTCTGTTCCAAAGACAGGTTTAGCATTAATCATGCCCGGCTGTAACTGATCTAAAGCAACTCTACGCATCGTTCCACCTCTTCTCTTTCTAACCTAAATTGTCAAGTTAATAGACGCTGATTTTTTATATGATGATTTTATCATATAAAAAATCATAGTAATCAGCGCAAATCAGCGTCTAATATTTTTTAAAAAGAAAATTCCTATAGAATCAAGATATCTCTTTCTTCTATAATTCCTTCAGCTTCTCAAGCCGCTCGCTCGCAAACAAATAATGATAAAAATGTTGGTAATAAGATGTTTTTTTAAGCCAGATGTAAAAACGAAAGCCTGTCTGCATAAAAAAACCAATAGATAGAGCAAAAATTACTGTCCCTGCTCCAAGAGGACCTCCCAATAAAAAACCGCTAATAAGTACTATTATTTCTAGTGCCATCCTTACCAGTCCCATGTTCAACCCACTAATCCTAGTTAATGCCAGCATCAAACTATCTCGCGGACCTGCTCCAAGATTAGCACTCATATAAGTAGCTATACCAAAACCCATGATCGCAACCCCTGTAGTAAACAGCAAAAAAGATAAAACCATGATGTTAGGTGTCTGGATAATCTCCAAAGATCTAATCAAATCTATAAAAAATCCTATACAAAACATATTTATAAATGTACCTGCAGTAGGGCGGACTCGTAGCAGGTAACTGAATAAAATCAGCATAAAGCCTGTCAACTGCATGATTTGCCCCAAGGTTAAAATATCTGTTCTGTAAAATAAACCCAAGTGAAAAACGTCCCAAGGAGCTACTCCCACCTGAGATTCAATCATTAAAACAAGACCAAAAGAAACAATAAGCAAACCTATCAGTAAAAAAATATAACGAGCTATTTCTTTTTTTATTACTGCCAATTTCACAATGAAACTCCTTTATTAGTGAGTCAGTAACTAAGTCAGCCTCCCGGACTCCTGACTTGTCTATCTGCCTGTGCGTTGCACGCAGACAGGTCGCACGCAGACGGGCACGCAGACAGGTCGCCATCATCAGGACTCGTTCAGACTCGTACTCCTCGTCTTCACTCGTCGTCTTCACCAGCTGTAAGTGAATAAGTAAGGACGAAATACAACGAGATGATTAGTACTCATTTACCCACTCACTTCACACTTCCCCATCTCTCGCTCCTCGTTCTCCACTACCAACTTACCAACTTACCAACTTACCAACTTATTCACTAAAAAACTTTCTGGCCTCCCGGCAAATCTCTTCCGGCCAAGTAACAGAAAAAGGACTCTGCATCAAGGTCTGTAAAAAATTAAAGTCCGGCGGATATTGGTGTGTATTTAAAAAGGAACGTGGAATTATCCTGATAAATAAAGGGTACGAATCCTGTCCGGGTGAACCAAAAAAGAAAGCAGCATTGAAACTAAAAACACCCCTGTCTTGAAATACCTGCCTTAGTTTCAGCAATCCTGCCACCAAATCTTGACGCCGTGAAATGGTCAAGTCAGCAACTGTATGTACATCAGGGAAAATACAGAGATACTCTCCTAAAACCCCCACAGGGGCAAAAGCACTGAGCCAATGACTCTCTCCTACCTGTCCGATATAGCGCTTGTCTTGTTTTTTTTCTGCAGCGATATATTCCTGAAAAAAATTTTCTCCTGTTTCTTTTGTAAAATCAGCTTCTTTTTCCATTTCTAAACGATGGGGGGGAGAATGACTAGCAAAAACCTGCAAATGTGGATGTACCAACCCTCCTCCCGAAGGAGGCATATAGTTCCAGCCCATGTAATGGTAAGGCAGTTCTGGTTCTTTTTCTTTTAATATCAAGAGAAAATCCCAGGCTAAATCCAACGCATCTTTTAACCTTTCCGGGGTTAAGTCAGCCAGAGGAAGAACATGCTCTTCACTTATGATAACTACGCCGCTATAGTCATCGTAAGGAGAAATATTGGGGACGAGAAGGGCTTCTCCCTGTGAAAGCCTACCCTGGGGAATAATAGAGGGCAAGAATTTCGGAGTTATGGTCTCCCGATGAGGAGAACAAAAAGGGCAAAACCTAGGGTTTTTATAGGAGTCAAGATCTAACGGCTGGGGCTTAATAGCACCGAAATGAACTAAGCGAACCTGCTTTCCAGTCAGGGGATCATAGCGAAACTCCATCTTATGAACAACCGGGGAAAAATCTTTCCGCGGATCCAAAAAGGTATTGCTGATCTCTTTTTTGATAAACTGCACCGACATAGAATCACTCCTTAGATGTTAGGGGACACATCTCCCTTTAATTGGTTTACAGTTTACAGTTTACAGTTGAGTGACGAGAGTCCAAAGACTTGTTTCACGGCAAACGTTTATTTGTAAGCGAGCGTCAATCCGCTTATTAATGTTAATCTGCCGTGTTTCTAAGTCCCTTCTCCACGAAGTTGGAGAGGGGTTAGAGGTGAGGTTCTAAATGTGCTATATAGCACTGACAACTTACAGCCGTCAACCGATAACTGATAACCGATAACCGATAACTGATAACCGATAACTGATAACATATAAGTTAGTTGTCTTCGTGAGTATATTCTATTTCACTGTCTCCTCAACTATTTCAGCTACAGCTTTAAGAAGATAATCCACCTCTTCTTCGGCAGTAAAATAACCAGGACTCAGTCTGACTGTCCCTCGGGGAAAAGTGCCGATACCTTTATGTCCTCTAGGGGCACAATGAAGACCAGTGCGACTAATAATACCATATATATCTTCTAAAATAAAGCCAATGCTACCAGAATCAACTCCTACAATCTCAAACGAAACAACAGCCACGCCATCCTGAGGATTCTCAGGACCATACACTCGCACACCGGGAAGAACCCTCAAACCACTTCTTAGTTTGCCTGCTAGGGTCATTTCATGGCTTCTGATATGATTAAGCCCTTCCTCCTGAATAAAGTTTATTCCTGCTTCCAAGCCGGCAATCCCGGGAACATTTAATGTGCCAGCTTCCAAAAAATCCGGCATAAATTGCGGTTGAATCTCTTCTTCCGAACGAGAACCAGTGCCGCCTTCTCGCCAAGGTTTTATCTTGACATTTTTCTTCAAATATAATCCTGCTGTTCCCTGAGGACCAAGAAGCCCTTTATGACCTGCAAAAACCATCAAATCGGGCTTTAAATCCTGTACATTTACAGGATACACTCCTGCTGTCTGGGCAACATCCAGTAATAAAAGAGCCCCTTTTTCTCTAGCCAATGTAGCTATCGCAGTGACAGGCAAAATCTGACCGGTTACATTTGAGGCATGTGTAACTATGACCATCTTGGTATTTTCTTGAAAAAGAGGCGGTAAAGCTCTTAAGTCTAATTCACCGTCCAACGAACAGGGCATCTCCGTCACAGAAATAAGCCCATCTCGTTCCAGAGAATTAAGCGGTCTTAAAACAGAGTTGTGTTCAAAAGGGGTTATCAATACATGGTCGCCTTCCTTTAAAACACCCTTTATGGCCATGTTTAAAGCATCAGTGGCGTTTAAGGTAAATACCAGCTGAGATGAATCCTCTATGCCAAAAAAAGAAGCCACCTTCTGTCGGGCAGAGAAAATCAGCTCTTCAGCAGCTAAAGCACGCTTATACCCACCCCTTCCCGGGTTTCCGCCATGTCGCAAGGCCTTATCTACAGCACAATAAACCACTTCCGGCTTAGGCCAAGAAGTAGCAGCATTATCAAAATAATAACTCCTTTTATTCCTCACTTTTTACACCCTTTCGTGATACCCGGGTTCAGGGTTCAATGGTTCAAGGTTCAAGGTTCAACTTTATCTTATACTTTCTTCAAAGATAAAATAAATCCTGCCGAAGTTTTTTCTACCTCTGCCTGCCAACTAAGGGTAGCAGCAAGCCGCCGAACATTATCCTGCGCTACAACTGTACTTAAAAGTACTTTTATTTCTTCTGTTTCATCAGCTTCCAGAAGTGCACGACGCACTAAAACTATCGGTTCGGGGCAGGAAAGTCCCCGAGCATCAATCTCTACTGTCATAAATATCACCACCTTTCAAATTGGAGGTTGGAGGTTGGAGGTTGGACGTTGGACGTTGAGGATTGAAGATTCTTAACCTTGTTCCCCTCTTAACCTCGTTCCCCTCTTAACCTC
>CAZLTH010000058.1:0-9243 GCA_964562355.1 uncultured Syntrophomonadaceae bacterium
AATGGGGTGACAGGCACGGCTAAAATATGGAGATTATTTTTTAGTCATTCCTTAATAAACACGACGGTGTTAGTTTAACCGCATCTACCACCCACTCGTTCCTCGTTCCCCACTTTTCCCTTTTCACTTTTCACTTAGTCACTTAATCACTAACACATTATCAATCAAACGAGTTTTACCAATCTTTACAGCTAGAGCAATCAGAACTTCTCCTGCAAGGGTGTTTACGGGAGTTAAGCTACCAGTGTCCACAATCTCAAGATACTCAATTTTTATTATTTCCTCACTTCTTAAAAGCAAGAGCATTGCAGTAATGATAGCTTTTTTATCTCTTTCTCCCTCTTTTATAGCTTTTTCTGCCGCCAGCAAACTTTTATATATGAGTGGGGCAACGCTTCGCTCCCTAACAGAAAGATAGGTATTACGAGAACTCATGGCCAGTCCATCTTTTTCTCGCACTGTCGGCAGTATTTTTACTTCTAGAGGCATATTTAAATCCATGACCATACGACGGATAACCAGTGCCTGTTGGGCATCTTTCTGCCCAAAATAAGCTATGTCAGGTTGCACCATGTTAAATAGCTTGGCAACAATGGTAGTGACGCCCCGAAAATGCCCGGGACGAAACTTGCCGCATAAATTTTCGGTAAGACCCTCTACGTTAACATAAGTCGAGAAGCTAGGAGGATAAATATCTTCATTTTCAGGATAAAAAATAATATCTACGCCCTCTTGGCTAGCCAATTGCGCATCTCTCTCCGGGTTCCAAGGATATTTCTCTAAATCTTCACCCGGAGCAAACTGTAGAGGGTTCACAAATATACTCATAACAACAACATCTGTTTCTTCCCGGGCCTTCTTGACCAAGGAAAGATGTCCTGCATGTAAAAACCCCATGGTAGGAACAAAGCCGATTTTTTTACCTTCTCTGACAGCCACAGCAATGTCATCTCTGAGGTTTTTCAAGATAGAAACAACTTTCACACTAACACCACCACCTTCCAGTGACTGAGTGACTAAGTTCAGCCCATTCGACTGCGCTCAGAGCCTGCCCTGAGCAAGCGAAGCGAGTCGAATGGGACAAGCTCTGCGAGCTGTCAGTGAGTCAGCCCTTCCCTGTTACTTTACTTGCTTCCTCGGACTCAAGCAACTTGTCCTTAAAGCTTTCTCAAAGTTGCCTAAGCTGGTGCCTGTCTACGTGCGACGCACAGGCAGGCACCAGATACCAGAGTGAGCCTTGATTTTATTAATCAAAAGGAGCGGAAAATCTTGAGGTTAGCAGTTTAATATGTCTGACCGAGAGAAGCGAGGGACTTAGTAACACGGCAGAGTAGCATAAATAAGCGGATTGTCAGTCCGCATTCAAATGTTAGTTTGCCGTGACTTAGTAAAACTGCCCGAAAGATTTGAGCACCGATAATATTGGAAGTGAGAGGTGAGAAATTGGAAGTTGGACGAGGTTTTGGAAAGCACCCCGGAAGGGCACAAACCCCGGTATCTCCCGACACTTTTCTAACCTCTAACCTCCCACTTCCCACCTCTAACACACGTGGTATTGCTGTAACAGCTTAGCTAAGTAATTGCTTTACCTCTTTACCTCTGATTCATTTCAACTCAGCCAAAACATCTTTATCCATAGTAAAAGTATGTTTCTTTTCCGGAAAGCTGCCTGCGGCAGCTTCTTTGATGTAATCCTTGACCGCCTGCCGCATCACATCTTCTAGGCAAACATACTGCTTAACAAATTTGGGTCTCAAACCGGATTGTAACCCGAGAACATCATGGAAAACAAGCACCTGCCCGGCACAAAAATTTCCTGCACCTATACCGATAACCGGGATATCAATCTTTTCCTGTACGACTTTTGCTAACTGCCAGGGAACACATTCCAGAACTAGGGCAAAAATACCTACCTTTTCTAAGGCAAGCGCATCGTCTATTATTTGTTGGGCTTGCTGCTTGTTTTTACCCTGAACTTTATATCCTCCCATTTGAGCTACGGATTGAGGAGTTAATCCTAGGTGACCCACTACGGGAATACCAACAGAAGTTATGCCTTCTACTGCCGCTAGGATATCTTCTCCGCCTTCCAGCTTTACTGCAGTAGCCCCTGTTTCCTGAATAATTCTGCCGGCATTACGAACAGCCTCTTCTCTGGTTATCTGGTAGGTAAGAAAAGGCATATCGACTATGACCATTGCCCTGCTAGAGCCTCTAACTACAGCTTTACCGTGATGAATCATCTCATCTAAGGTTACTGACAGGGTGTTTTCATATCCCAGAACCACCATCCCTAGAGAATCTCCCACCAGTATGGTATCAATACCTGCTTCATCAACTATTTTTGCGCTGCTGTAATCATACGCCGTAATCATAGAAATAGCTTCCTTCTTCGCCTTTTTCTCCTTCAGGGTTGTTACCGTTACTTTTCCCGACAATTTATTACACCTCCAGTATTTTTATTAAATCTAGCCGTGCTTTTTCGTCAAGAGAACCCTTTTCCTCCGCCACCTGCACAGTATATAATCCCAAACTCTTGTACAACACTACTTTCTCGGGAGAAAACTCTCCCATAACCTGCAGTTGCGCTTTTATCGTAGCAGCATCCCCTCTAGATATAGGACCTGTCAAGGCTGCTGGCACACCAATTTTTTCTATGCTATGCAGAGTTCCCTTGATTAACGGTAAAAGAGCATCCAGTGCCTCTCCTCTGGCAATACCGACTTTCTCCATCATAGATAACCCTAAGTTTATTATAGCCACAAAATAATTGGATACAACACAGGCTGAAGCATGGTAAAGAGGCTTTAGTTCTGTTGGTATTTCCAAGAGCTGCCCTTCCAGAACCTTGACAATTTCTCTGGCAAAATCCATGCCTCTAGCTTCACCTTCTGCAGAAAAATATGAACCCGGCAAGTTTTTCAACCCTGCCTCCAGACTGGCAATTGTTTGTAATGGGTGTAGCGACAACACCCCGGCTCCTTTGTTTTTTACTGCCTCAAGAGAGTGTGTACTGTGCGCCCCACTAGTATGTACTACTAAATGTTCCGGAGTAAAAGCTGGTCGGGAAGCAATATGCTGACAAACTTCTGCAATAGCCGTATCGGGAGTAGTAATAAAAATTACATCACATTGTTTCACCAAATCCGCCACTTCGCTATATGCATAGGCTCTTGTTTTTACCAAGACCGCTGCCTTTTCTGCCGAGGCTAGAGTTCTGCTGGCAAAACCTATCACTTTATATTCTTTTTTTTGCAAGATATACGCCAAGGTTGTCCCCATTTTACCAGCACCGATAAATCCTAATCTGTTCATATTGTCGTTCCTCCTCGTTCTCAACCCAGAAACTCCGTCCAAGCTACACCCCCTCGGGCGTCTTATCCCTCACCTCTCATCTTGAACCTCTGAACCGGGAACCAGGGTTCCGGGTTCCGCAAACCCATATTCATCTAAACAGCAAAAAGTCTTCCCACACTGCTGCACGGGAAGACATAACTACAAGCAACATTGTCCTGTAGGCGTCTGTCCCGGTCCTTTACTGTAAGGCTCCAGGCAGTAAGGTTTATTGTCAGCCTGCGGCTGACAGTTTACAGTTTACAGTTTACAGTTTACAGTTGGGTTTTCTTTAACAGACAAGGTAATAATTGAAGCATATAACCGCTAACTGGTAACCGTCAACTGGTAACTGGCAACTGATAACTGGTAACTGATAAACGGTGCAGTACAAAAATGTTACCACCCGTATCTGTAATATAACACCACTTACATGATACCGTTAATATAGCACTATTTCGTTAATCTGGCAAGCTTTTTTCCGTTTTTTTTAGCTGCTAAAATACCAACGCTTGATATGCCTAGCCAGTATTTTCAACATAGCAGCAAACGGCACTGCCACCAGCAGTCCCAGCAGCCCCAACATCCTTCCCCCAAGTAACAAAACAAACAAAATAAGCAAGGGGTGCATTCCTAAAGTTTTTCCTAGCAAAGGTGGGGTAATAAGCTGATTTTCTATCTGTTGTAAGAAGAAAATAAGAATAACTACTTTTAAAGCCAAGGCAGGTGACTCCAGCAAAGCAACCAAAACTGCCGGGATAGAGCCAATTATCGGACCAAAATAGGGAATTATGTTGGTTATCCCAATAATTATACCCAAAACTAAAGCAAAATCAACGCCTAGTAGTGTCAATCCTAAAAAATTCATACCACCCAGCATAAAACTTATCAGCAATATCCCTCTAAAATATTCTCCTAGGGTAATATCCATTTCCTTAATCAATAAAAACAGCTGCTGCCGATGAGAAGAAGGCACCATGCTTTTCAAGCTATCTCTGATAAGATCGAAATCTCTTAAAAAGTAATATACCAACAGAGAAAGAATCAAAAGTGTTAAAAACCTCTGCAAAAAAGTAACAACTGCTACTGTAATATTATTAAAAAAGGCGACAAGACGCTCTTCAACATTTCTGATACTATCATCAATAATCAAACGTACACTTTCTGGAAGATTAAAACGGTGGTAATCCCTCTGTAACTCTTCTATAAACTTTTGTATGCGAACTGTATAATCCGGCAAAATATCTGTCAAGTTATCTATTTCAAAGACTAACAAAGGTAATATGTTTAAAATAAGTAATGTAATTAAACCAAAAAAGAGTATGAAAATGGTCAAAATAGCCAGAGGTCTTGACAACTTATACCTTGTAAAGAAATTTACTACTGGGTTCAATATATAGGCAATGATAAATGCGAGTAGAAAAGGCGAGAAGACAGCAAAAGCCAATTCTCTTCTTGGATATAGCCAACTCACCAACAAAGCAATACTAGTCAGCAAGATCAGAGCTAGGATTATCTGTTTAAAAGATATTTTTTCATTTTTAAACATCATAATTTTTTCCCCTCTATACTTCCTCCTTTATATTTTATTACTACATTTGTTTTAATATTTCTGTTCGGGTTATCAGGTTCATGGTTCACGGTTAAGAGTTAAATGGCTGTCCAATCTTCACTAACCTAACCTTGAACCTTGAACCCCGGAACTTTGAACTAGAATACTTGCCGTCTCCAAATCGATATAAAGCAGAGTACCATCAGGCTCCACTTGGTAAAACTTTATTTCTCCTTCTTCTTCAGTGAATTCTAAAAGGCAATTCCAGCAATAAAATTGGTTTGTTCCCACTTTGCCTATATCACAAGTGTCACATAAAGGACAATGCATAAAAAAATCCCCCCATACTGTTTTTCAGTATTATTACCAGAGGGAGTAAAAAAAATGCGGAGAACGTGGTATTGCTGCCTGCCTGTGCGTCTGCCTGTGCGTCTGCACGCAGACAGGTCGCAAGCAGACAGGCAGCAGCTTAGATAAGTAGTTATTTTAAAACACAGCTTTTTGAATAATCCCTCCGCCCACAACAGTTTCTTCCTCATAAAAAACTACCGACTGCCCGGGAGTAACTGCTCGCACGGGAGAGTGGAAGTCTACTTGTAACTTGCCTTTTTGTAAGGAATTGAGTCTGCCCTCTATTTCAGGAGTATTATACCTGATTTTTACAGCAACCTCCTTAGGAAAAGTCGGCAAAGTGCAGTTGATAAAGTTCAAGTCCTCTGCCCATAGTCCCTGAGATGCTGTTTCTTTCGCTTTTCCTACCACCAGCGAGTTGTTAGCCGCATTTATCTCCAACACATAAACAGGCTCTGGCAAATAAAGCCCCAGCCCTTTCCTCTGACCGATAGTATAATAGGGTGTGCCCTTGTGAGTTCCGATAAGCTTCCCTGTTGTATCGTAGATAGGACCAGGCTTAATGGTTATTTTAGTCTCTTCTCTTAAAAATTTATGATAATCATCGTCAGGGATAAAACATATTTCCTGGCTATCAGGCTTCCCGGCTACTTTTAATCCCAACTCGGCTGCACGCCGGCGGGTAGCTGTTTTTTGCAAATCTCCTAGCGGAAACAAAGTATGAGCAAGCTGTTCCTGGGTCAAATTATAGAGAGTGTAGGTCTGATCTTTATGTTTGTCGGCAGATTTAAGCAATAAAAATCGCTCCCGGACAGTATCAAAACTTATCCGGGCATAGTGACCCGTGGCTATAAAATCAGCCTCTAATGAATAGGCTTTCTTTAAAAATAAATCAAACTTTATATAGCGGTTACAGGCAATACAAGGATTAGGCGTCCTCCCTCGTTCGTATTCGTCTATAAAGTACTGTACCACCTTTTCCCGGAAGGGTTCGTAAAGGTTAAAAACATAGAAAGGTATTTCCAAATGAGACGCCACTTTACGAGCATCTTCCACGGCATCCAAAGAACAACAACCTTTTCCTCTTTCATCAGCCCATAACATATCTTTCTGACTATGCCAAAGTCGCATAGTTGCTCCAATAACTTCATATCCTTCTTCCAGCAAAAGAGCTGCAGCCAAGGAACTATCAACGCCACCGCTCATAGCAACTAAAACCCGCCGCCTTCTCTTTTTACCACCCATGCTTTCACCTCCTTAGCCAGTGACTGAGTGACTAAGTAAATCAGTACTTGGATGAGTACTGACCACACCAACCAGCAAACAACCACTTACCCACTTCTCATTCTCACTCCCCCCGCCACGAACCCCACTCAAAACTCAAAACCAAAAACCCAAAACTCAACCCTGCCCCCCCGTCCCACTGTCAACTGTAAACTGTCAACTGTCAACCAACCTCCGTCCCTCGTCCTTTGCGTTGACATAGAGCGCACACTCTATCTTCTTTTTTTCCAGTAGGCAAGTCATTCTATCGCTTCTTTTTATATCACTATAAAAGTTATAAGAAGCGGCATGGCAACCGCCACCGCAATAAAATTTGGCCCAGCAGGTGAGGCAGTCATTTTTGCTGTAAATGTTTGCCCTAGCAAAAAGCTTAACTATATTCTGGTCAAGCTCTCCTACCAGCCTACCCATTTTGAAGCTATCTTTATCTACAAATTGGTGACAAGGATACAAATCCCCGGCAGGAGTAACAGCCAAATATTCTGTCCCAGCACCGCAGCCTTTTATCCTTTTATTTAAACAGGGACCCCCCTCTAGATCAATATTAAAATGAAAAAAAGTAAAAGGCTCTCCTGCTGTTTTCTTTTGTAAATAAAACCGGGTCAGCTTTTCATATTCCTGCATCAGAAACGGCATGTCTTCTTCTTTTAGCGTATAACTTTCTGCTGGGTCACCGATTACCGGTTCCAGAGAGATATGCTTAAAACCTTTTTCAACCAAGAACTCCACATCTTTACTAAAATCAAGGTTATTTCTAGTATACGTCCCTCTAATAAAATAATCCCGGTGATTTCTATCCCGGGCAAAAGTCAAAAGATTAGGATATACTTTAGAAAAACTACTCGTACCATTATAAAAAGGACGCATAAAGTCATTAATCTCACTACGTCCGTCCAAACTGAGCACTACGCTGAATTTCTTCTTCTGAAAATAATCGGCTACCTCGCCTTCCAAAAGAACCCCATTAGTAGTCAAGGTGAATTTTATTTTTTTACCCTTGGTCAAAGCTTGCTTCTCACCATACTCTGTGATCGCTTTTATTACCGAAAAGTTTAAAAGAGGCTCTCCACCAAAGAAATCTATTTCTACATTTTTTCTATGAGCAGATTTCTCCAACAAAAAATCTACGGCAGCATAGCCAGTTTCTTTGCTCATCAAAGCCTCTTCACCGGAAAATTTCCCTTGTCCGGCAAAACAATAGCGACAGCTCAAATTACAGGCATGAGCTACATGCAAGCATAAAGCTTTCACAACAGGCTCATAGCTATAAAAAGGATTAGCTGGTTCTTTCTCCTTTGAAAACAACAACCCCTTTTCTAGTAGCATTGTAAACTCAGACCAAAAAGCTTTTATCTCTTCCGGTGTGTATCTTTTTTTAAGCCTGTCCTCTATTTTTACCCGCGAAAACCCTTCCTCCTTCAAGCCTATTACTTCCCAGGCCAGAGCATCAACTACATGAACAGAACCACTTCCTACATCCAAAACGATACGTAAATCATCAAAAATAAATTTATGAATCATACTTCTACTTAGTCGTCAGTCGTCAGGAATCGGTCGTCAGAAGTAACCACGCAAGTCATTATGTTCACCCATCAATACTTCGCAGCTCATCCTAATCCTTACCCACTATAGGTGAGGGTATTTCTGATCATCAACCTCGTCTAACTTCCAACCTCTAAATTATCCTCCCTTTTTCTTCTTTCAAACAAGCCTGATTTCCTACCGTACATGATGTTTTGCAGGCAGACTGGCAGGATGTCTGGCACTCGCCACAAGCAGTATGCTTATCATCTCTGTTCCACGAACCTTCATTTAAGGTAATTATATGTTTCTGCAAAAAAAACACCTCCTTTAGTCAGTTTATCTGTGAGGTTAAGAGGCAAAAAGGACAAAAGGTGAAGAGGTAAGACATCTAGGGGATTGGTATAGTCCGAGGAGGAAAACCCCATAACCCCTTTTCGTCTTTTCATCTCTTTTCCTCTTCACCTTTATTACGATATTCCGGAGACGAAATCCAGCGGCAGAGCAAACATTATGCCGGTGCCAGGCTCATCAAGATTTCCCAGCACTTCTTTAACAACTTCTTTAGCTATCTTAACTTGCTCATCATCTAAAACAGAAAATATAGTTAAGTTGTGAGGGCGACAATCTTCAAAAAGATGACGTATGCCCCCAAATACAGGCATTTTACAGGACAATGTTTGCCCCATACCAGTCGAATCAATTACCGTAGCACCTTTAATATTATTATCATAAAAACCTTCCAGTATATTATTTAGATATTCCGTTTTATTAAGTACTAACATAAAAAGTTTCACCGCAGTCGCCTCCTTTAATCAAATACAGGATAAAGCTTAAAATACCGCTGTTTTAAAACAGCGGTATTTTAAAGATTCCTATAAACTGTTTAACTTTTCCAGAATTTCATCTGCTGCTATACCATGCACAGCAGCCGCTTGAGCCACTGTTTCTCCCTGTGCCGAAGGACAACCAAGACAATGCATGCCCATTTTCATAAAAACTTCTGCTGTCTTCGGTTCTTCTTTAAGGACCTGAGCAATAGTCATATCCCCTGAAAATTTTTGGCAACATCCAGCCATTGTAAAACCTCCTTCTCATCGAATTTGTCTTATTTTATATCTTTCTACTATTGCCGTCAAGCTTAAATGAGTAAATCTTCAATTTGTGATTTGTGATTTGAAAATTTAGGATTAAAAAACAAG
>CAZLTH010000059.1:0-9204 GCA_964562355.1 uncultured Syntrophomonadaceae bacterium
CTAACTTACATTATTTTATACGCAAGAATGTCACAAAGCAATGAACCATGGATGTACACGGATTAAATTTTTAATTTCTAAAAAATTTATAGCTGAGTAGTCACGTTAAAAATATAATTATCTTGCCTTGTTTAAGTATAGTTGTAAAACACAGGCTGGCAGGTTGTTTATGTGCTGCATATTTATTTCTCCTTGCCCATAAGTATCTACTAGATATATTTTGAGAAAAGGAGGATTTTATTATGTCCAAAAAGTTGTTATTGGTTATACCTACTTTATTATTAATAGGACTGATTTCTATTTCTTGCGCCCCTTTGGAAAGGTTTATGGGGGAGGGAGAAGAGGGAGAACGATTGCTGGAGGAAAAGAATGCTTTGCCCGAAGAGGTTATGCGGCTAACTACTTTTTATTTTCCTGATGAGGGAAATAATTTTGTGGTACCTTTTAGCAAGGAGATTCCCCGAGTGGAAGGGATTGGACGTTTTGCCCTGGAACAGATGATTGAGGGCAGGAAATCTCAGGAATTTCTGCAAGGGACAGGACTCAGGGCTCCTTTTCCTTATGGTACGGAGATAAGAGGATTGACTATTAGAGATGGGTTAGCTCGTGTTGATTTTAGTAAAGATTTCTTGAATTACTCTCTGGAAGATGAACGACTGGTAATAACTTCTCTTCTGTACACTTTAACTGAATTCCCCACGGTGGACAGGGTTGAGCTTCAGGTTGAAGGAAAGACTATGACAATTCTTCCGGGCGGAACATCTATAGGTGAAGTAATGACACGCAAAAGAGGAATCAACCTAGAAATCGCCGACGATTTGGAAGATTTTCAGGCAGCAAATCGCTTGATAGTATATTTTAATACGCGTTTAGGAGAAGAACAAAGACACTATTATGTCCCTATAACCAGAATTATTTCCGGCACAGATAATCTGCCTCAAGCTGCTTTGGAAGAGCTTTTGCGAGGACCTCGCCCTGGACTCCCTCTTTACAGTGCTATACCGACAGAAACTATGCTCAAAGATTTGACTGTTGGAGGGGGAATCGCTTCCGTTAACTTCTCCTCTGAACTTTTAAATTTCAAGGGAGGAGCAGTAGCGGCTGAACATATTCTGGGTCAATTGGTTTTGACTTTAACTGAGTTGCCGGAAATAAAAGAGGTTCAGGCGTTTGTTGATGGGGAACCCACAACTTTGACCGGAGAGATAGACTTAAGCCGTCTTCATTCTCGCCCTGCTAGGATTAATTAGGGGCAAAGGGACAAAGGGACAAAGGGGCAAAGGGACAGTGGCCTGCCTGTGCGTCGCACGCAGACAGGCACAAAGAAAAATAAAGATGAAGTGTACGGATTAACTTCTCAAATGAGACGGTGTGCGATTTCAATTCCCAGCAACATGGCGGAAGATTATGGGCTAAATTCGACTAATAAGTATCTACGTTTCTATTTAGCAGCTTAATTAGGAAGTTAAGTTGCAAATAGGCAAGGTAACTATGTGCCCATTCGACTACGCTCAGGGCAGGCTCTTTGCCCCTGTCTGCGTGCGACGCACAGGCAGACCTCTGTGCCTGAATAGTTACTAAATTAGTTATAGAGGGATTTTATATTGTTAAGCAGGGAAAACATCTTCGCATGAAGAAGAAGAGAAATTGTGATTTGAAATGAAAAATGCGGAGGTGTTTTATATGAGTGAGCAAGATGTGAGAAAAGAGTTGGCGGGGGAAAGTCGTAAAAGAAAGAACAGAAATCCAGCCGGTGAGGAAAATACTGGTAAAGGATGTGCTATAGCTGCGCTGATATTTTTAGGCTTCTTTTTGCTTTTTGCTTGGTTCTTTAGGCCTTGGTTCCAGGGAATTGTTTTCTTCTTTTACAAGCATTACCTTGTTACGTTATTGTTGGTATTGCTTGCTGGCATTTGGGTGCTTTTTCTCCATAAAAAGAGCAAAAAAAGAGGCGGGATGGAACATATACGAGAAGAGGATTTCGGGGCAGGGATAATCTTATCTTCCCTTTTGATTCTTTTATTACTGATTTTGTATCCAATCTTTTATTCAGTTTTACTCAGCCAAGTAGTAGCTGGAAAGATTACCTATAACCCGGTGCAAGTTCTGAGTAGTTCTACAGCTTTTAGATATCTTCCCTTACCTGTTGTAGAGCGAATATCCAAAGACAGGTATATGGAGCCAACACACCGGCTTTATGACTTTCAACCTATGGTTGTAGGGGAAAACTTTGCTTGGGTTGCACCACGGACCCCGGATGGTTTTGTCAATACTTTCAGGTTGCGTGCTAATGGAGTTATGATTATTTATGATGATGGAACTACCAGACTTATTGATCGCACACTGCAAATTTCTGAGGGACAGCGTCTGCAACGAAATATCAATTGGGCTTTATTCAAAGAGCAGTATTTTATGGATTTGTCGGAGTTTATCTATGTACCCTATGAAGATGACATTTTTATAGTGGCGCCTTATATTAGGTGGAGATTTGCCTTTCCAGTAAGGTATCCTGAACTGGCAGGGGTCTTCGTGGTTGATTCCGCTGGTTCCATACGCAGGTATTCTGTGGAGGAAGCAAAAGATTTGCCTTTTATACAGAGGATATTCCCAGAAAGACTGGCACGCCTCTATGCTGATGCCTACGCTTTAAAGCACGGTCTGGCTAATTTCCTTTTCTTTCATGAAGATCAGACAGAAGTAATTGACGTAGGACATACCAACCCACAACCATTTTTGATTCCAACAGAAAGTGGCTTAAAGTGGTTTACGGCTGCGGAGCCTTTTGGCGATGCTTATGGTGTTTTTAAAATTTTTATTACTGACGCTCTTACAGGGGAAACAAATATACTAGAGCTTGATGTTGCCTCTATGCTCTTAGGACCCAAGCGTAGCATCTCGTATGTTAGGCGTAAAAACCCTGAGATTTCTTGGCATGAAGAAGAGACAGGAACTGGAACTTTTGTTATTCTTGAACCGAGACCGCTGGTTATTGCAGAAGACTTGTACTGGTTGGTTTCTGTTACTACTCGTGATTTTGCTGAGATATCCTACAGTGTTCTGATAAACGCTGCTACCAAAGAAGTAACTAGGGTGCCATCACTGGAAGATTTGCGTTATATTTTGGCAGAAGGCTTAGATAAATACCAGCCCCTCGGGGAAGATCAAGTAGGACTTCCCGGAGAAGCAGGAAGGGATATGATTCTAGAACTACTGTCGGAACTAGAAAAAGAGCAGGAAAGTATGCAGGAGAGTTTAAGGAGATTGCGGGAAATGATTGAAGGATTGGATTGATATAACGGCAAACAGGGTGTTGGGGAGCGTGAACACGTGGATATAAACAGAAAGATACAGATGCTGAAGCGGTTTGCCATATTTAAAGCAAGTTCTGATTCTGATCTTGAAAAGATTGCTAAAGAAACCGAGCTTACTCTTTTAAAAGAAGAAAAAACAATCTTTAAAGAAGGCGATTATGGTGAGTCATTTTTCGCTATTTCAGTGGGTAAAGTTGACTTTTATAAAAAGGCAGCAGCCACTGGCAGAGAGGTTTTGGTTAACACCCTTGAGGGTGGTGATTTTTTTGGAGAACTGGCTTATTTCAACAAAACCAAGCGTCGTTTGCTTACAGCCAAAGCATATCGGCAGACCATGCTTTTTGAAATACCGCATCGTTTTCTGGGTTTGTTGCAACAGAGCGAGGAAGTAGTTGTGGATGGGTTGGTACAAGCTATGGAGACGAAAAAAGAGCAGTATCACTCTAAAATTCTTGAGTTAGCTCCCCAGGCAGGTGATTCTGTTGGCAGTGAGATTTTTTCTTTCGAACAGGAAATAGATTTGAAGAAAGAGAATCTTTATAGCCTTAAACTTGTTTGTCCGGCTTGCCGGGAGGAAATCACTACTCTGCGTGCTTTGTCTAGGCATGTAAAAATAATAAGAACAGACAGTGATTTTTGCCGTTATTATGACGGCGTTAACCCGTTGCTTTACGAGATAACGGTTTGTTCTGTCTGCAGTTATGGTTTTACCAAGAATAAACCAGCTCCATTGCCAGCAGAGAAGATGGGGCTGTTGCAACCTGTGCTTGCTACTTTGTTGCCAAAAAACTATTCCCTCCTGCGTGATGTGCAGATGTCTATAGAGGCTTTTGAGATAGCTCTTCAGTGCCAGGTTGCCCTAGAAAGTAAAAAAGCACTACTGGCCCGACTTAACTTGAGATTGGCTTGGATGTATAGGTATCAAGATAATCAAGTAGCAGAGCGAAAGTATTTGCAAGCGGCTCTAGAAAACTACCGAGAAGTGTTTTCTGTGGAGAATTCATCGCTCAAAGAGGAATTGCGCCTGATTTATTTGATTGGAGAACTTTATAACAGGTTGGATGACCAGCATCAGGCTGTAAACTGGTTTAATAAGGCAGTGATGCATCCGCATAAAAAGCAGTTTCCACTTATGGTGGAAAAAGCTAGAGATCGCTGGCAGGATATTCGTGCGGAGATAATATTGAAAAAATAATAAAGATAAATAAAAAAATTACTACAGCAGGCAGGAATCAGGAACGTTTGCGCCGAAGTTAAAAAAATTAGAAATAATGAAAAAATTAGAAACAATGAAAAGGAGGGCTATGGAAAAGTTATGGCTGAAGTTATTGCTGATGCTGTAGAGGTGAAGGTAAGCGTTCTGGAGGGTTTCGTTACCAGCTGTTTTGAGAAGTCTGGCATGAGTTATGAGGATGCCAAAATTACGGCAGATGTTTTGATCGAGTCAGACAAAAGAGGGATAGCTTCACACGGGGTGGCTAGGTTTAGAAGATATACCGATGGTATCAAAAATGGGATTATGGTTCCTGATGCCCAGTATAAAATCATCAAGGAGACGGAGAACACCTTGTTGATAAGTGGGCAGGACGGTCTGGGACAACCGGTTTCTTATAAGGTTATGCAATTGGTGCTGGAAAAAGCAAAGAAAAACAATATCTCTTTTGCTGCTGTTCGGGATTCTAATCATTATGGGATAGCCGGTTACTACGCCATGATGGCTTTGCCGGAAAACCTGATTGGTTTTTCTGCTACAAACTCTTTTCCCCTAGTAGCACCAACTTTTAGTAAGAATGCTCTTCTAGGGACAAATCCGCTGGCGGTGGCAGTACCTGTGCAGGGAGAAACAGACTTTGTTCTGGATATGTCCACCAGTACAGTAACTCGTGGTAAGTTGGAGGAGTTTAACCGGAAGAATAAATCTATTCCTGAAGTCTGGGCTACTGATGCGCAAGGTCGACCAACGACAGACCCTGCTCTGGTACTAAAAAATGTGGTGGGAAAGCTTGGCGGCGGTTTACTTCCCTTGGGTGGAGCCTTAGAGGAGTTGGGTGGTCATAAAGGCTTTGGCCTAGGTATGCTGGTAGAAATATTTACTGGTATTTTGTCCGGCGGAGCTTTTGGACCGTATGTTTATGGCACGCCCGGTGCGCCAGCTAATGTTTGCCATCTTTTTGGAGCAATCAATATAGAGGCTTTTATTTCTTTGGAGGAGTTTAAAAGTTCACTGGGTTCTTTTGTCGATATTCTGCATGGTTCCGAAAAAGCGGCTGGACAGGATAAAACCTATGTTCATGGGGAAAAAGAATTTTACATGGCTAAGAAGCAGCAAGAGTACGTTAAAATAGCGGCGGGAGTGGTTGAAGATATCAAAGCTGTCGGGGAAAGTTTGGGAGTAAAGTGGCCGGGGGAAAAGTGAAAAGTGAAAAGTGAAAAGTGAAAAGTCCGAGGAGGACGAGGACGGGTATCCGTCGTTATCCTTTTGCGGAGGCGGACTTACTATCCCGGCAAACTTACATCTGCATGCGGAGCAAGTATCCGCTTTCGGATTATCCCTTGCCGTATTAGTAGTATTTCCGCTGGCACTTGCCCGGATACCCGATAGCCAAGTCAGGAGTCCGAGCAAAGTGAAAAGTGGTGAGTCCGAGGAGGACGAGGACGAACGAGTGCTGACGACGGCGACAGGTGAAACACCTGGGAGGTGTTGAACGAGTTCCTACCAAGCGAGAGCGAAGGTAGGAAGTCCGGGCAAGTCAGGAGTCCGGGAAGGTTAACTAGTTTACAGTTGACAGTTGGCGGGGGAGGGCTGATGGTTGGCATCTGACAGTGTTCAGGGATTTCCTTATTTTAGAGGTTAGAACTGAAAAGCTGGAGGTGCGAAGTATTAGCTTTGGGTTTTAGATCGAGAAATTGAAATAAGAGAATCGGGGGCGAGCAATTGATGGAGAAGGTTGGTAAGTTGTATGATTTTATAATTATAGGAGCAGGAGTTATCGGCTGTAGTATTGCTAGGGAATTAGCCAGGTATAAAGCAGATGTTTTGGTTATAGAAAAGGAAGATGATGTGGCCAGTGAAATTTCCAAGGCGAACAGTGGAGTTTTGCATACTGGGTTTAATACTCCGGCTGGCACATTGAAGAGCAAGACTAATGTTGCTGGTCGTGCTTACTTTGAAAAAATGGCGACAGAATTGAATTTTAGTATGCGTGTTGTTGGTAAGTTGGTGGTGGCTATGGATGAGGAAGAGAGAAAGCACCTAGTGGACATCTATGAGCGTGGGTTAAAAAATGAGGTGCTTGGTTTAAGCCTGATTGAGGAAGATGAACTAAAACAAATGGAACCGAATATTCATGGGAAATATGCTCTTTTTTCCTCACGTGCCGGTATCGTAGACCCTTATGGGTTTGTTATCTCGCTGGCGGAGAATGCGTTCCTTAACGGTGTCAAGTTCACTTTTGATGAAGAAGTTGTCAGAATTGATAAGCATGATAGCGGTTTTCTAGTAGGTACTTCCGGGAACAATATTTATGCTGGTCGATGGGTCATCAATTGTGCTGGTCTGCACTCTGATGATGTCTCTCGCCTAGTGGCGGAGACAGAATATAAAATTTATCCCGTAAAAGGTGAGTACTACATTACAGATAAGATGGAGGGTTTGATTACCAGTATGATCTACCCTGTGCCCCCGGCACATGGGGCTGGATTGGGTATACATTTTACGCCTACTATAGAACATAATGTTTTACTTGGTCCTTCAGCGCAATTTATTGATGATAAAAACAATACTGCCTGTACAGAAGAGATAATGCACACGATAAAGGCGGAGATAGCTAAATATATTCCCAAACTAGCGGAAGCGGATTTTATCCGCAACTATGCCGGGATAAGACCCAAGCGAGTTACCGGCAAAGAAGGCGATCCTAAATTTGCTGACTTTATTATCGAGGAGAATGAGAAAGCAGAGAGATTTATTGATTTAATTGGCATTGAGTCTCCCGGATTGACGGCAGCCCCGGCTATAGCGAAGATGGTTATTGATATTATCGGTAATAAGGAAGACCTAGCGGAAAACAAAGAGTTTAATCCATATCGGGAGAAACCGCTTAAGTTTGCTTCTTTGTCTCTGGAAGAACAGTCTAGACTGATTGCAGAGAATAGTGATTATGGTATTATGGTTTGCCGTTGTGAAACGGTGACGCAGGCAGAAATTATCAAGGCTATAGAAAACCCACTGGGAGCTTGTTCCCAGGATGCCATCAAGCGTCGCACCCGGGCTATGATGGGTCGCTGCCAAGGTGGTTTTTGTTCGCCTCGTATGGTGGATACCCTCATGGACAAGTATGGCCAAAAGGCGACTGAAATCTATAAGAATAATAAAAAATCCAGCCTGTTTTACGGGTTGATAAAGGGTGAGGCGGTAAGTCTGAAAGAAGTGAAAAGTGAAAAGTGAAAAGTAGGGGCAATCCCTTGTGGTTGTCCGAATTGACATAGTGAGTAATCCGGCAACGGATAGTATGTAAACGATAAGCCGTCCGCAAGCGTAATAACTTATGCCGAGTTACTAGCCTCAAGGTTGGTATTTCATTGCGTTTTGTGCCTTGAGTGAAGTGAAAGGAATGTATATAAGTGAAAAGAGAAAAAGCAGATGTCGCTATAATTGGGACGGGTCCGGCTGGTCTGACGGCAGCAGTGGCGGCTAAAAGAAGTGGGCTAGACAAAGTCGTGCTGCTGGAACGTAACGAATTTTTAGGGGGAATCTTGTTACAGTGCATTCATGATGGCTTTGGGCTACATCTATATAATGAGATGTTGAGCGGTCCGCATTATGCAGAAAACCTGGTAGAAGATTTGGAAAGAGAAGGTGTCACCTGCCTGTTAAACAGCATGGTTATTGGGATTGATGCCGATAAAGTAATTACGGTGGCTAACATTGATAGCTTGATTCAAATAGAAGCTAAAACCATTATTCTGGCTATGGGCTGTCGGGAGCGGACGCGAGGTGCCATTGAGATTCCTGGTTCTAGACCGGCCGGTGTATTCACGGCTGGAGTAGTGCAAAACTATATGAATTTAAAAAACCTTAAACCCGGTAAAGAAGTTGTTATTTTGGGTTCAGGTGATATCGGCATGATTATGGCGCGGCACATGGCACTGGAAGAAGACATAAACCCGAAATGTGTGTTTGAGGTCATGCCATATATGGGAGGGTTGATGCGAAACAAGATACAGTGTCTGGATGATTTTAATATTCCCATGCATTTATCAACCACCGTTACCAATATAAAAGGGAAACATCGCTTGGAAGGGATAACTGTTTGCCAAGTAGATGAAAACTTGAAACCTGTCGCTGGTACGGAGCGAGAAATTGCTTGTGATACACTGATGTTGTCAGTGGGGCTGATACCTGAGAACGAACTTTCCAAAAAGGCAGGAGTTAGCTTATCCAGGCAGACAAAAGGAGCAGCTATAGACAACAACTATGAAACAAACGTGCCCGGTATTTTTGCCGCCGGTAATGTTTTACACATCCATGATGTAGCTGACTATGCTTCTTTTGAAGGCTATTATGTGGGCAAAAAAGCAGCCGAATATGTGCGTACAGATGGCTGGGAATACCCAGAAAAATTTCCTACTCGCACGGGTGAAGGCATCCAATACCTGCTTCCCCAGTTTTTAAGAGAAGATTGCCGGGAGACAGAGCTGAAGTTTCGGGTAAAGAGACCGTTTAAGGATGTGAGCGTGGTCATAAAAAATGGTCAGGAAGTGCTTTACAATAGAAAATTCCGTACTATTCTTGCTTCTGAAATGCAGGTGGTAAAGATAAATTCTGACAGACCATTGGATGATGTGAGTATCTTTTTAGTGACTAAGTGACTAAGTGACTAAGTGACTAAGT